>NZ_RZSU01000027.1:28410-75197 GCF_003997585.1 Mesorhizobium sp. M5C.F.Cr.IN.023.01.1.1
GATGTCGCCGACGGTTACCGCCGATTCGGCGAGCAGCGTGCAGCCGGCCGGAACGATATCGGCGAAGCCGCCGAACACGACGTAACGTTCTTGCTGGCCAGCCGCCGTCTTCACCGTGACGACGCCCGGCTTGATCGTGGTCATGACCGGCGCGTGATGGGCCATGACGGTCATTTCGCCTTCGGCGCCCGGAATGACGACGGATTCGACCTGCTCGGAAACCAGCAGGCGCTCCGGTGAGACCAGTTCGAATTGGAAAGCTTCAGCCATATCACCTTAGCGAGGAGGGAATAGTGAGTAGTAAGTAGTGAAAGGGTCCAAACGGCCCACGTCACACACCTGCTATTCTCTACTCACTACTCACTACTCCCTATTCGCTTGATTATGCCGCTTCGGCCGCCAGGCGCTGTGCCTTCTCGACCGCTTCTTCGATGCCGCCGACCATGTAGAAGGCGGCTTCCGGCAGGTGGTCATAGTCGCCGTTGCAGAGGCCCTTGAAGCCCTTGATGGTGTCGGCGAGGTCGACCAGCTTGCCCGGCGCGCCGGTGAACACTTCGGCGACGAAGAACGGCTGCGACAGGAAGCGTTCGATCTTGCGGGCGCGGGCCACCGTCTGCTTGTCCTCTTCCGACAGCTCGTCCATGCCCAGGATGGCGATGATGTCCTGAAGCGACTTGTAGCGCTGCAGGATCGACTGCACCTGGCGGGCGACCTGGTAGTGCTCTTCACCGACGACCATCGGGTCGAGCATGCGCGAGGTCGAATCGAGCGGATCGACGGCCGGGTAGATGCCCTTTTCCGAGATCGCGCGGTTGAGCACGGTCGTCGCGTCGAGGTGGGCGAACGAAGTCGCCGGCGCCGGGTCGGTCAGATCGTCGGCCGGCACGTAGATCGCCTGCACCGAGGTGATCGAACCCTTGGTGGTGGTGGTGATGCGTTCCTGCAGCGCGCCCATGTCGGTGGCCAGCGTCGGCTGGTAGCCCACGGCCGAGGGAATACGGCCGAGCAGCGCCGACACTTCGGAACCCGCCTGCGTGAAGCGGAAGATGTTGTCGACGAAGAACAGCACGTCCTGGCCCTGGTCGCGGAAATATTCGGCAACCGTCAGCCCGGTCAGGCCGACGCGGGCGCGCGCACCCGGCGGCTCGTTCATCTGGCCATAGACCAGCGCCGCCTTGGATCCTTCGCCGCCGCCCTTCTTGTTGACGCCGGACTCGATGAACTCATGATAGAGGTCGTTGCCTTCGCGGGTGCGCTCGCCGACGCCGGCGAACACCGAGAAGCCGCCATGCGCCTTGGCGACGTTGTTGATCAGTTCCTGGATCAGCACCGTCTTGCCGACGCCGGCGCCGCCGAACAGGCCGATCTTGCCGCCGCGGGCATAGGGCGCGAGCAGGTCGAGGACCTTGATTCCGGTGACCAGGATCTGCGCTTCCGTCGACTGCTCGACATAGGTCGGAGCCGGCTGGTGGATGGAGCGCATCTCGATGCCGTCGACCGGGCCTGCCTCGTCGACCGGCTCGCCGATGACGTTGATGATGCGACCCAGCATGCCGGGGCCGACCGGCACGGTGATCGGTGCGCCGGTGTCATAGACGTCCTGGCCGCGAACTAGACCTTCGGTCGAGTCCATCGCGATGCAGCGCACGGTGTTTTCGCCGAGATGCTGGGCCACCTCGAGCACGAGGCGATTGCCGACGTTGGACGTTTCCAGCGCGTTCAGGATCGCCGGCAGATGTTCGCCGAACTGCACGTCGACAACGGCGCCGATGACCTGGCGAACCTTGCCGGCCAAGCCAGTCTTCTTGATGGCAACGGTCGGCGCCTTCGCCGCGGCAGCCCTGGCGGGCGCGGCCGCTTTCTTGGCCGGAGCGGCCTTCGCTGCCGCTGCCGGAGCCTTTGCCGGTGCTGCCGCCGTCGCGGCAGCCTTCGGGGCCGCCTTCTGGGGGGTCGCTGCTTTCGCCATCGTCTTTACCCTTTTCGTCTCTTTGTTTCTCACGCAATCCGCCTGAAGGTCGCTGACCTTCATGGGAGCGCGCCTAGAGCGCCTCGGCGCCCGAAATGATTTCGATCAATTCCTTGGTGATCTGCGCCTGCCGCTGGCGGTTGTAGGTGATCGACAATTTGTTGATCATGTCGCCGGCGTTGCGCGTCGCATTGTCCATGGCGCTCATCTTGGCGCCCATCTCGCCGGCCGCGTTTTCGAGCAGAGCGCGGAAGACCTGTACGGAAATGTTGCGCGGAATGAGGTCGGAGAGGATTTCGCCCGGCTCCGGCTCGTATTCATAGACGGCACTGCCGCCGTCCGTCGCCTCGGTGGCAGCGGAAGGCACGCCTGCCGGGATGATCTGCTGGGTCGTCGGGATCTGGCTGATCACCGACTTGAACTGCGAGTAGAACAGCGTGCAGATGTCGAAGCCGCCGTCGTTGAAGAGCTGGATGACTTTCTTGGCAATGGCATCGGCATTGACGAAGCCGAGCGTCTTCACTTCGCGCAGGTCGACGCGCTCGATGATCAGCGCCGCGTAGTCGCGGCGCAGGATGTCGAACCCCTTCTTGCCGACGCAGATGATCTTGACCTGCTTGCCGTCGGCCAAAAGCTTGCGGATGTGGTCTCGGGCAAGGCGTGCGATCTGCGAATTGAAGCCGCCGCACAGACCACGCTCGGCGGTGCAGACGACGAGCAGATGCACGTCGTCCTTGCCGGTGCCGGTCATCAGCGCCGGGGCCTCGCCACCGCCGCCGATCGCCTGGGTGATGTTGGCCAGCACAGCGCCCATGCGCTCCGAATAGGGGCGCGCCGCTTCCGCCGCTTCCTGCGCGCGACGCAGCTTCGCCGCGGCGACCATCTGCATCGCCTTGGTGATCTTCTGCGTCGCCTTGACCGAGGCGATACGGTTACGAAGGTCTTTTAGTGAAGGCATGCCTCAAACCTGATCCCGTCCGTCCGGCTTCGTTCAAGCAAAGGTCTTGGCAAAGGTGTCGATCTCCGCCTTCAGCTTGGCACGCAGATCGTCCGACAGCGCCTTCTCCTTGCGGACGCCGTCGAGCACCTCTTTGCCGGCCGAGCGCATGTGGCTGAGCAAACCATGCTCGAATTTGCTGACCTGGTCGATTGCCAGCTTGTCGAGATAGCCGTTGACGCCGGCGAAGATCACCGCGACCTGCTCCTCGACCTTGAGCGGCGAGAATTGCGGCTGCTTCAGGAGTTCGGTCAGGCGCGCACCGCGGTTGAGCAGGCGCTGCGTGGCGGCGTCGAGGTCGGAGCCGAACTGGGCGAAGGCCGCCATTTCGCGATACTGCGCGAGCTCGCCCTTGATCGAGCCGGCGACCTGCTTCATCGCCTTGATCTGCGCCGAGGAACCGACGCGCGACACCGACAGGCCGACATTGACCGCCGGGCGGACGCCCTGGAAGAACAGATTGGTTTCCAGGAAGATCTGGCCGTCGGTGATCGAGATGACGTTGGTCGGGATGTAGGCCGACACGTCGTTGGCCTGGGTCTCGATGATCGGCAGCGCCGTCAGCGAACCGCCGCCATTGTCGTCATTGAGCTTGGCGGCCCGCTCCAGCAGGCGCGAATGCAGGTAGAAGACGTCGCCCGGATAGGCTTCGCGGCCGGGCGGGCGGCGCAGCAGCAGCGACATCTGGCGGTAGGCGACGGCCTGCTTCGATAGGTCGTCGTAGCTGATCAGCGCATGCATGCCGTTGTCGCGGAAATATTCGCCCATGGTGCAGGCGGTGAACGGCGCCAGGAACTGCATCGGCGCCGGATCGGACGCGGTGGCGGCGATGATGACCGAATAGTCGAGCGCGCCGCGCTCTTCGAGAACTTTCACGAACTGCGCGACGGTCGAGCGCTTCTGGCCGACGGCGACGTAGACGCAGTAGAGCTTTTCCTTCTCCGGCCCGTGTTCGTGCACCGATTTCTGGTTGAGCATCGTGTCGAGGATGATCGCGGTCTTGCCGGTCTGGCGGTCGCCGATGACCAGCTCGCGCTGGCCGCGGCCGACCGGGATCAGCGCGTCGATGGCCTTGAGGCCGGTCGACATCGGCTCATTGACCGATTTGCGCGGAATGATGCCGGGCGCCTTGACGTCGACGCGCTTGCGCTCGGTCGCCTGGATCGGGCCCTTGCCGTCGATCGGGTTGCCGAGCGCGTCGACGACACGGCCGAGCAGGCCCATGCCGACAGGCGTGTCGACGATAGCGCCGGTGCGCTTGACGATGTCGCCTTCCTTGATGTCGCGGTCGGCGCCGAAGATGACGACGCCGACATTGTCGGCTTCGAGGTTGAGCGCCATGCCGCGGATGCCGCCGGGGAACTCGACCATCTCGCCGGCCTGGACATTGTCGAGGCCATAGACGCGGGCGATGCCGTCACCGACGGACAGAACCTGGCCGACTTCGGAGACCTCGGCCTCCTTGCCGAAATTCTTGATCTGGTCTTTCAGAATTGCGGAAATTTCCGCGGCGCGGATGTCCATCAGCCGACCTCTTTCAGTGCAAGCTTGAGCGAATTGAGTTTGGTTTTGAGCGACGTATCGATCTGGCGCGAGCCAATCTTGACCACCAGCCCACCGAGCAGCGACGGATCGACGGTCACGGTGATCGCGACATCCTTGCCGGCAACGCTTTTCAGCGCCGCCTTCAGCTCGGTTTGCTGGGCGTCGGTCAGCGCATGCGCCGAGGTAACTTCAGCGGCGGTCTCGCCACGGTGCTCGGCGGCGACCTGGCGGAATGCCTTGATCATGCCGGGGATGGCGAACAGACGGCGGTTCTGGGCGACGACGCGCAGGAAATTGCCGGTGAGGCCGGTGATCCCTGCCTTGTCGGCGATCGCCGCAATGGCCTTGGCCTGGTCCTCGCTGGAGAACACCGGGCTGTTGATCAGACGGGTAAGGTCCGCACTGCCTTCGAGCATCGCCGCGAAACTGTTGAGGTCGGCCTCGACCTGGGCCACTGAATTCGCCTGGAGCGCGAGCTCGAACAGCGAACCCGCATAGCGCTCTGCGACACCTGAGATTGGCGATGACGATTGGGCCACGGACCGTCTTTTCTCTTGTCTGACAGGCCGCAGATTGTTGGCGCGAGCGAAAACTCTAGCTAAATCTTTGACCTTACTGCATTTTTCCAAGCACGGAGGCGCGGCTTCCGCTATCCCCGGCCGAAAGTCGATTGCCGTCTAGCACAGGCATTTTAAGACCGCAATGCGTCGTCCCGCATGGTTTTCAGGCACTATTGTCGCATCTGGCGTTGCGGTTCGACCGTCGGTCCCGAATTACCCTTTGATTCAAGCCACAAAGCCGAAGGCGAAGGCAAGCGGCAGCGCCGCCAGCACCAGTTCCACCACGATGGACGCCCAGTTGAAAGGTGTGTTGGCGCCGTCCGACATCATCGACAGCAGGCGGCCGAAGGCGGTGAACAGCCAGGAAAAACCAAGCGCCATGTAGAGCAGCGGTTGCGCCAGCAGAATGCAGCACAGGCCGACTCCGAGATAGAAGCCCGACATCCTGCCGCGCCCTTCGGCGATCGCTGCCGCCTTCTCAGGCTTGACCTGCAGCCGCAGAATCCGGAAGGCCAGCCCCGGCGCCAGGAACAGCAGCAGGCCGAACAGCAAGGTCACGACGGCGCTCGACCACGCCAGCCACTCGCCCTGGCTCATCGGCCACGGAAACGCAAATTCCATCCTTGTCCCCTCGCAAAATGGCTGTTTCGAAATTTTGGGCATTCTAGCGAAGGAAGAAACATGCGCCAGATGGCGTCGGTGAATTGCGCAAAGCGCATCAACCCAGAGCGAATTCGACCGCCGCTTCGGCATGGATGCGCGTCGTGTCGAACACAGGAACGTCGAAAACCTGCTGGCCGATCAGCATGGTGATCTCGGTGCAGCCCATGATGACGCCGTCGATCTTGTCATCACGCCGCATGCGGGCGATTTCGTCGATATAGGCCGCCTTCGATACCTCGCTGACGATGCCCTGGCACAGCTCATCGTAGATCACCCGGTGCACCATATCGCGCCCGGCTTCATCCGGCACAACGGGATGAAGTCCGTATTTGTCGATGAGGCGGCCCTTGTAGAAGTCCTGTTCCATGGTGAAGCGCGTCGCCAGCAGCCCTGGGCGGTTGACACCGGCCCGGCCGATCGCGACGGCGGTGGCGTCGGCGATATGGATCAGCGGCATCGCCACCGCCGCCTGCACCTGGTCGGCAAGCTTGTGCATGGTGTTGGTGCAGATCAGCAGGCCTTCGGCGCCCCCAGCCTCGAGCTTGCGCGCGGCTTCTGCGAGAAGCACGCCGGCGCCGTCCCAGTCTCCTTTGTGCTGACGCTCGGCGATCTCGGCAAAGTCGAACGACCACAGCAGCAGTTTTGCCGAATGCAGCCCGCCCAGCCGCTCTCGCACGATCTCGTTGAGCAGGCGGTAGTAGATCGCGGTCGATTCCCAGCTCATGCCGCCGAGCAGGCCAAGGGTTTTCATTCGGCGACACTCCAGAAGGACCTGATGATCTCTTTCAGCGGTTCGAAGTCCCTCTGAACTTGTACTCGTCCCGACGCCATGGCCTCAGATGATTACAGCCAACCTTCGCCACGATGATAAGCGTAAAAAACAGAAGGCAATACAGAATTGGGTGGTGGCTAAAAATCAGAGCTGTAAGGAAGAAAATGCTAAAAATCACCCAACCGGCTCGCAGCGCCAAAAAAACGACACTTGTCAGAAAACTCATATTCACCCGCTCGCGGTCATTTGTGGGTTACCCACTAAAGATAGCGGTCGGACGCCATGCTACAAGAAGCTTTGTGGGTCGATATCGACCTGCACCTTGACCGAGCCCCGTATCTTCGGTCCCTCGGCCAGCATCGCGCGGATGAAACCCTGCATGTCGGCGCGCCGCTCGCCCTGAATCAGCAGGCGAAAGCGATGGCGGCCGCCGATCAGCGACAGCGGCGCCTCGGCCGGGCCGAGCACGAACAGGTCGGAGGCCTGGGGCGCCGCCCGCCGCAGGCCGCGGGCGTGCCCTTCGGCTTCCGCCCGCGTCGCCGCGCTGACGATGACGCCGGCGAGCCGGCCGAAGGGCGGCAGCGCCGCCCGCTCGCGCTCGGCGATCTCGCGCTCGTAAAAGGCCTCCGCATCGCCGGAGACGATCGCCCGCATCACCGGATGGTCGGGCTGGAAGGTCTGCAGCAGGCCAAGGCTCTTCTTGCCGGTACGGCCGGCGCGGCCGGTGACCTGGCTGAGCAGCTGGAAGGTGCGCTCGGCGGCGCGCGGATCGCCATTGGCCAGGCCAAGATCGGCGTCGACCACGCCGACCAGCGTCATGTTGGGGAAATTGTGGCCCTTGGCGACGAGCTGCGTGCCGATGACGATGTCGGCCTCGCCCTTGGCGATGGCTTCGAGCTCCAGCCTCAGCCGCCGCACGCCGCCCATCAGGTCGGACGACAAGACGATGGTTCGGGCGTCGGGGAAATGCGCGACGACCTCTTCTGCGATGCGTTCGACGCCCGGCCCGCAGGCGACCAGATGATCAAGCGTGCCGCATTCCGGGCAGGCCTCGGGCCGTCGCTCATTGTGTCCGCAATGGTGGCAGACGAGCTGGCCGCGAAAGCGGTGCTCGACCAGCCAGGCCGAGCACACCGGGCAGCCGAAGCGATGGCCGCAGACCCGGCACAGCGTCAGCGGCGCATAGCCGCGCCGGTTGAGGAACAGCAGCGACTGTTCCTTTTTCTCCAACGTCTGACGCATATGGCCAAGCAGCACCGGCGACAGGAAGCCGCCGCGTGCCGGTGGAGCGCGGCGCATGTCGATTGTCTTCAGGTCGGGAAGCGCCGCCTCGGCGAAGCGCGCCGAAAGCACCGCCCTGCTGTAGCGGCCTTGGCTCGCATTGACGCGGCTTTCGACCGACGGTGTCGCCGAGGCGAGCACCACCGGAAAGCCGCCGATATGGCCGCGCACCACCGCCATGTCGCGCGCATTGTAGAAGACGCGGTCTTCCTGCTTGTAGGCCGGGTCGTGCTCCTCGTCGACGACGATCAGCCCGAGTTCCCTGAACGGCAGGAACAGCGCCGAACGCGCGCCGGCAACGACGCGCACGCCACCTTCCGCCACTTGCCGCCAGACGCGCTCGCGCATCTTTGGCGGCAGGTCCGAGTGCCATTCCGCCGGTTTGGCACCGAACCGTTCCTGGAAGCGCTCGAGGAAGGCATGGGTCAGCGCGATCTCCGGCAGCAGGATCAACACCTGCATGCCACGGTCGAGCGCCGCCGCAACCGCCTCGAAATAGACCTCCGTCTTGCCCGATCCGGTCACCCCGTCGAGCAGCGTGACGCCGAATGCGCCGGCGGCGACATTGGTGCGCAGCATCTCGGCCGCATCGCACTGGTCCGGCATCAGCGAAGGCTGGGCGTAGCCCGGGTCGGGTGCTGCGACCACCGGTCGCGGCGGGATCATGACCGTATCGAAGACGCCTTGCGCTTTCAGCCCGTCGATAACGGTCGACGAGACGCCGGCCGCATGCGCCAGCCCGGACCGCGTCCAGGCGAGCCCGCCTTCGGCTGTTTCCAGCACGCGCATCCTCGCACCCGTCATCCGGTCGGGTTTGGCGAAGGTGCGTTGCAGCCCTTCGATCCACGGTTCCGGGTCGAAGGCCTCGGGTGCCCTGAGCAGCATGCGCGCCACCATACCGGGCGGCGACAGCGTGTATTGCGCGATCCAGTCGACAAAGCGGCGCATGGCGCGGTCGATCGGCGGGCAGTCGAAGACCTGCTCGATCGGGCGCAGCTTTTTGGCATCGACCTTTTCGACGGCGCCGTCCCAGACGATGCCGGCGACCTGGCGCGGACCGAGCGGAACGCGCACGATCGAGCCCGGCACCACGCGCATGCCGGCGGGCACGGCATAGGTGTAGGGCCGCTCGGCGGGCATCGGCACCAGCACCGGCGCAGCTGCGATAAAGGGCGAATCTTCGATCATGAGGCGTGACCTTGCCCCGACTTTCGTCTAGATCAAAGTCCGACCCCAAATGTGCATGACATGCACATGAAAATTCTTCAGGAGACCGTCATGAAATTTTTTGTCGACACCGCCGATGTCAAGGAAATCCGTGAGCTGAACGATTTGGGGCTGCTCGACGGCGTCACCACCAATCCCTCGCTGATCCTCAAATCCGGCGGCAAGATCGCCGACGTCACCAGAGAGATCTGCGAGATCGTCAAGGGCCCGGTCTCGGCCGAAGTCGTCGCCACCGAATACACGGACATGATGGCGGAGGCCAAGATCCTGGCCAGGATCGCCGATAATGTCTGCATCAAGGTGCCGCTGACGCTCGACGGCCTGAGGGCCTGCAAGGATATCCGGTCGGAGGGCCGCATGGTCAATGTTACGTTGTGCTTCTCGGCCACCCAGGCGCTGCTCGCCGCCAAGGCCGGCGCCTCCTTCATCTCGCCCTTCGTCGGCCGCATCGACGACAGCGGCTGGGACGGCATGGAACTGATTGCGGACATCCGCACCATCTACGACAATTATGATTTCCAGACCGAGATCCTGACCGCCTCGGTGCGCACGGTGAACCATGTCAAGCAGGCCGCACTGATCGGCGCCGACGTCATCACCGCCCCGCCGGCGACGCTGAAGGCGCTGGTCAAGCACCCGCTGACCGACAAGGGCCTGGAGCAGTTCCTCGCCGACTGGGCCAAGACAGGCCAGAAGATCGGCTGAAATTAGAGGGTCGGCTGAAATTAAGACGCCGCGTTCCCGTAAAAAGGCCGAGCAATCGGCCTTTTTTGTGCGCGAGCAACTAGACCTCGGCGTAGCCGGAACGTCTCGATCCCCGCCGAAAAGTTTTAACCCGCCACCGTCTTGCCGTGCTTGACCAGATCCTGGGCGATCGACAGGCGCAGCAGGTCCGCCAGTTCGCGCGCCGCGCGGTTCTCGGCGTCGATTTGCGCCCGGTAGGAGGCAAATTCCTGACGGGGCTTATCGAAGGACGACGCTATCGAGCGCCTGCCGGTCGCGATGGTCTTGCCGGTCTTGGCGTCGGTCAGCACATAATTCGCGGTCAGTGTCACCGTGCCCGCTGTTGGCTCGTCGTCATCGGTCGTGACCTGCACGGTCGCAGCTGATTCAACAAGTTCGGTAACGCCGAGATCGAGCGAATAGGCGGGCGACGCCGGCTCGCCCGTGCCCTGGCCAAGCGCGAAGATCAGATTGTTGCGGACCTGCTGGGCGTAGCGGGTGTTGACCGGCTTGACCTGGATGGACGCGAGTTCGGCGGCAGCGCCAACTTGTGAACCGGCCGACAGCGGCGCGCTCGAATAGAGCGGGCGAACCGTGCAGGCCGAAACCAGCGCGACCGAAGCGACCAGGCCATACAGCGCGGTACGGCGCAGCAAATGCGCCACTTCTGTCTTCCTCGGATCAGGCAACGACATTGACGATCCTCTGCGGGACGATGATCACCTTGCGCGGTGCCTTACCTTCGAGCGCTTTCTGCACGAAGTCGAGAGCCAGAACCGCTTTTTCGACGGCACCTTGGTCCGCGTCGCGGGCAATTGTCAAATCGCCGCGTTTCTTGCCGTTGACCTGGACCGGCAGCACGATCTCGCTGTCGACGACAAGCAACGGATCATAGACAGGCCAGGGCCGTTCGGCGACCAGATCGGTGCCGCCGAGCGTCTGCCAGCATTCCTCGGCCAGATGCGGCATCACCGGCGCAATCAGATGCACGAGGATGTCGACGGCTTGCCGGCACGCAGCCTTGAGCGCCGGATCGGCCTTGCCTTCGGCCGCCTCGTTGAGCGGCGTGGTGAGCGCATTGGCGAGCTCGTAGATGCGGGCGATGGCACGGTTGAAGGCGAGCTTTTCGATATCCTCGCCGACCGATTTCAACGCCCTGTGCGCGGCCTTGGAAACAGTCCCTGCCTCGCCCTCTCTCGCCGCTGCCGGCTGGATTCCGGCGAGCGATTCGGCAGCCGTCGACACCAGGCGCCAGATGCGCTGGATGAAGCGGTGCGCGCCGGCAGCACCTTCGTCGGTCCATTCGACGTCACGCTCGGGCGGCGAGTCCGACAGCATGAACCAGCGCGCGGTATCGGCGCCGTAGCCGTCGGTGATCTCTTCCGGGCTCACCGTGTTCTTCTTCGACTTCGACATTTTTTCGAGCGGGCCGATCACCGCCTCTTCGCCGGTCGCGATTTCGATGGCCCGGCGATTGCCGTCGACGTCCTCCAGCCGCACCTCGCTGGGCGCAAGCCAGCGGCTGTTGGAGCCACTGCCGACCCGATAGGTCTCGTGCACCACCATGCCTTGCGTGAACAGGCCCCTGAACGGCTCGGCCAGATCGACATGTCCGGTCTCGCGCATGGCGCGGGTGAAAAAGCGTGAATAGAGAAGGTGCAAAATGGCGTGCTCGATGCCGCCGATATACTGGTCGACCGGCAGCCATTCGGTAGCTGCCTTGGGATCGGTCGGATCGTTGGCCCAGGGTGCGGTGAAGCGCGCGAAATACCAGGACGAATCGACGAACGTGTCCATCGTGTCGGTTTCGCGGCGTGCATCCTTGCCGCATTGCGGGCATTTCACATGCCGCCATGTCGGATGGCGGTCGAGCGGATTGCCCGGCCGGTCAAACTCGATGTCGTCCGGCAGCCTGACCGGCAGGTCCGCCTTCGGCACCGGCACCACGCCGCAATCCTCGCAGTGGATCATCGGGATCGGGCAGCCCCAGTAGCGCTGGCGCGAAATTCCCCAGTCGCGCAGGCGGAAGTTGACCTTGCGCTCGGCCACCGGCCGATTGCCGATGGTCTTTTGTTCCAGCAGCTTCGCCACCTCGTCGAACGCCTGATCAGGCTTCATGCCGTCGAGGAAGCGCGAATTGATCATCACGCCGTCGCCGACATAGGCCTCGTCGATGATCTGGAAGTTTCCCTGGTTCTCGCCTTCCGGCATCACCACCGGAATGACCGGCAGGCCGTATCTGTTCGCGAAGTCGAGGTCGCGCTGGTCACCGGACGGGCAGCCGAAGATGGCGCCGGTGCCGTACTCCATCAGCACGAAATTGGCGACATAGACAGGCAGCGCCCACGCCTCGTCGAACGGATGGACGACGCGGATGCCGGTATCGAAACCCCTCTTCTCGGCTGTCTCCAGTGCCGCCACTGAAGTGCCCATATGGCGAACCTCGTCGATGAACTTGGCCAGCGCCGGATTGCTTTCGGCCGCCTTCTTCGCCAGCGGATGATCAGCTGCGACCGCCATGAAGGAGGCGCCGAAGATGGTGTCGGGCCGCGTCGTGTAGACTTCCAGCTCATCTTCGCCGTCGACTGGAGTGGCCAGCGGCCAGCGGATCAGCAGGCCTTCCGAACGGCCGATCCAGTTCGCCTGCATCAGCTTCACTTTTTCCGGCCATTCGTCGAGGCCTTCCAGCGAGTCCAGCAGATCCTGCGCATAGTCGGTGATCTTGAAGAACCACTGCGTCAGCTCGCGCTGTTCGACCAGCGCGCCCGAGCGCCAGCCGCGTCCGTCGATGACCTGCTCGTTGGCAAGCACCGTCATGTCCTCCGGATCCCAATTGACCTTGGAGGATTTGCGCGTCACCAGCCGCTTCTCGACGAAATCGAGGAACAGCATCTGCTGGCGGTGGTAGTAGTCGACATCGCAGGTGGCGAATTCGCGTGCCCAGTCGAGCGACAGGCCCATGACCTTGAGCTGCTCGCGCATGGCGGCGATGTTCTGGTAGGTCCAGTCCTTGGGATGGACCTTGTTCTGCATCGCCGCGTTCTCGGCCGGCATGCCGAAGGCATCCCAGCCCATCGGGTGCAGCACGTTGAAACCCTTGGCTCGCTTGTAGCGCGCCACCACGTCGCCCATCGTGTAGTTGCGGGTATGGCCGATATGGATGCGCCCCGACGGATAAGGGAACATCTCGAGCACGTAGTATTTCGGGCGCGGGTCGTCGTTGTCAGCCTCGAACAGCTTCTTGGCGTCCCAGGCCTTCTGCCATTTGGGCTCTGATGCGCGCGGATTGTATCGTTCGGTTGCCATCGGATGTTTTTCACTTAAAAAGCAGGCGCGAACGGCCGGACAATGCCCGGCGGCTCAGGAAATGTCGTCGCGGTGTTCACCATGGATTGCCGGACCCGTCAACTGCGGCGATCCGGTGAGGATAGAAACTAGGGGCAGATATAGGCATGGCGAGCGCCGTCGAACAGTTTTTCACGGTCAAGGCGAAGATCACCGCCGCCGAGCGCGAGGCAGGACGGCAAGCCGGCGCGGTGACGCTGGTCGCGGTCTCGAAGACCTTCGACGCCGCCGATATCAGCCCGGTCATCGAAGCCGGCCAGCGTATCTTCGGCGAGAACCGCGTCCAGGAAGCACAAGCCAAATGGCCGGCGCTGAAGGAAGCCTTCCCCGACATCGAGCTGCATCTGATCGGTCCACTGCAATCGAATAAGGCGAAGGAAGCCGTCGCGCTGTTCGACGTCATCGAGACGGTCGATCGCGAGAAGATCGCCGCCGAACTCGCAAGGGAAATCGCCAGACAAGGCCGATCACCAACGCTCTACGTTCAGGTTAACACCGGCTCGGAACCGCAAAAGGCCGGCATCGAACCCCGCGGAGCCGTCGCCTTCGTCACCCGCTGCCGCGACGTCCACGGCCTCGCCATCGAAGGTCTGATGTGCATTCCGCCAGCCGATGAGAATCCCGGTCCGCACTTCGCGCTGCTGGAAAAGCTCAGCACGGAGGCAGGTGTGGAGGAGCTTTCGATGGGCATGTCCGGCGACTACGAAACCGCGATCGCCTTCGGCGCGACAAGCGTCAGGGTTGGATCGGCGATTTTCGGCAGCCGCTATCCATGAACTGGCACCTTCAGGATGCGAAAAACAACTTTTCCAAAGTGGTTCAGCGCGCGCGCAGCGAGGCTTGATACGAGCATCGTTTCGGATGTGCAGAGGCGTCTGCCCAAGCCGACCGCCTGGCTAGCTTCTGTGGATCCGGCCTCGATCAATCTCAGTGTTATTACCCTCGGCGAGATCGAACGGGGGATCGCCAAGTTGCACAAGGTCGATCCCCGAACGCGGAATGCGGCTCGACCTCTGGCTGCGAGAGCTTCGGCGGGACAATGCCGACCGGATCCTTGCAGTCACTGAAGATGTCGCGTTGTCGTGGGGTCGCATCTCGGCTGGCCGCACGCGAGGCAGCGCCGACATGCTCATCGCCGCCACCGCAGTCGTCCACGACCTCATTCTGGTTACGCGCAACGTCGCCGATTTCGACGAAACCGGGGTGACGGTCCTCAAACCTTGGACAATCTGACCTGTTCCCCACTACGCCGGATCGTCGGTCGCGGAACTTGGTCCAGAACCACTAGGCCGTTACGCCAACAATTGAAACGAGCCGTATCGTTCCTATATGGGCCGGGTCATCCAAAACTTTCCGGAGCTGCACCATGCGCTATTAACCAACTTGGAAACACGGGGATGTTCGTCTCCGAACTTTGCCTCGGCACCATGACCTTCGGCGCCGCAGGCGAAAACGCCCAATGGGGCCTGATCGCCAGCCTCGACCAGGATGGCGTCGACAGGATCGTCGAGCGCTCGCTCGCCGCCGGCGTCAATTTCTTCGACACGGCGGACGTCTATTCCTTCGGCGCATCGGAACGGCTTCTCGGCCAGTCGCTGAGGAATCTCGGCATCAAGCGGCAGGATGTGATCATCGCCACCAAGGTCCATGGCGCCATGGGCGACGGCCCCAACCAGCGCGGTTCCTCGCGCGGCCACATCATGGACTCGGTCGAGGGCAGCCTCGAACGGCTGTAGCTCGACCATATCGATCTCTATCAGCTTCACGGCACCGATGCGGTGACGCCGATCGACGAGACGCTGCGGGCGCTCGACGATCTGGTTGCCAGCGGCAAGGTCCGCTATGTCGGCGTCTCGAACTGGGCCGCCTGGCGCATCGCCAAGGCGCTTGGCATTGCCGACCGCAAGGGCTTTGCCCGTTTTGAGACCGTGCAGTCTTACTATTCGATCGCCGGCCGCGATCTGGAGCGCGAGATCGTGCCACTGCTCAACGAGGAGAAGCTTGGACTGATGGTCTGGTCGCCGATGGCGGGCGGTCTGCTCTCCGGCAAATACGGACCCGGTGCCCCCGGCAATGGCGAGGGTCGTCGCGCCAGCTTCAATTTCCCGCCGGTCAATGAAGACCGCGCCTGGGCTGCGGTTGCGGTCATGCGCGAGATCGCCGGCAAGCATGGCGTCAGCGTCGCCACGGTCGCTTTGGGCTATGTGCTGGCCAAACCCTTCGTGATGAGCGTGATCATCGGCGCCAGCCGCATGGAGCAGCTCGAACAGAACCTTGCCGCCACCGCGTTGAAGCTCGACAGCGACGATCTTGTCCGCCTCGACGACGTCAGCGCGCTGCCGGCTGAATATCCGGGCTGGATGCTCGAGCGTCAGGCAGCGGGCCGGCGTCCGGCGCCCTTTGCGCCGCAAAAGTAATTCAATCTCAGCTTCGATTTGATGTTTCGGGAGCCGGCGGGCTCCCGATCTTTTTTTGGCTCAGGTCAGCCGGACAGTCTCGACCAAAAAATCGAGAAAGGCCCGCACCCGCGCCGGCAGATGCTTGCCCTGCCCGACATAGACAGCATGGGTGAGCTCCTCGTCGCCGGGGTTGAAGTCCTCCAGAAGCGGGACCAGCCGCCCGGCGGCGATATCGGGTTCCACATGCCAGCGCGCCAGCCGGGCGATGCCAGTGCCCGAGAGCGCCATCAGCCGCATCGCCTCGCCGTCGCTGACCAGCGCATTTCCGGTGATCGGGACAATGAGGGCCTCGCCGGCCGAGTCGACGAATGGCCAGCCGTCGACATGGCGCACGAAGCAGAAACCCATCCGGTTGTGATGATCGAGGTCGGCCGGCGTTCGGGGTGCGCCGTGCTTCCTTAGGTAAGGTGGCGCGGCGACGACGACCACCCGGCTCTGCCCGAGCTTGCGCGCCACCAAACGTGATTCACCGAGCGGCCCGGCGCGGATGGCAACATCGGCGCGCTCCTCCATCAGGTCGATGACATTGTCGGTCAAAACCAGATCGATGGCGATTTCCGGATAGCGTTCGAGAAACCGCGGCATGAGCGGGATCAGCCGGTGCTGCCCGAACGGCACGTAGCTGTTGACGCGCAGCCGTCCCCGCGGGGCGGCACCGGCCGCCGCCTCGCGCTCGGCTGCCGCCATGTCGGCCAGGATACGCACGCCGCTGTCGAAGAACGCCGCTCCTTCCGGTGTCAGTTGCAGCTTGCGCGTCGAACGGCTGACCAGCCGCGCGCCAAGACGGGCCTCCAGCCGCGCAATCAGCTTGCTCACCGCCGACGGCGTCATGCGCAACATCCGCGCCGCAGCCGAAAAGCTGCCCGCCTCGACGACGCGGACGAATACTTCGATCTCGCCGGAGCGGTTGATGTCGGGTCTCGCCATTCGTGAATCTATTTCACAGACGATGCGCCCGGCGCAAGGCTGGTTCACAGCACATCCCGACACGATCTTCCGGGTCGGGGCGTGGGAGGACACGGCGTCCCAACGTCAAAAACGACCGTGATCGAAGTGGGAACCGCCATGCCTCTTGCTCTTTATGCCCTCGCCGCCGGTGCCTTCGGCATCGGTGTCACAGAATTCGTCATCATGGGCCTGCTGCTCGACGTCAGCACCGATCTCGGCGTCTCGATCTCGGCCGCCGGCCAGCTGATTTCCGGCTATGCCCTGGGCGTCGTCATCGGCGCGCCGTTGCTGACGATCGCCACCGGCCGCTGGCCGCGCAAGACCGTGCTTCTGACGCTGATGGCGATCTTCACCCTGGGCAATCTGGCCTGTGCGTTGGCCCCCGACTACTGGACCCTGATGGGGGCCCGCGTGCTTACCGCCTTTGCCCACGGCACCTTCTTCGGTGTTGGTTCGGTCGTTGCGACCGGGATGGTTGCGCCCAACAAGAAGGCCTCGGCGATCGCCCTGATGTTCACCGGCCTGACCATCGCCAACATCCTCGGCGTGCCTTTCGGCACATGGCTCGGCCAGGCTTTCGGCTGGCGGGCGACCTTCTGGGCCGTAACCCTGGTCGGCATCGTCGCCTTCGCCATCATTCTCCTGCTGGTGCCGCGTAGCCAGGCGGCGCTGGAAAAGAGCGACCTGCGCGGCGATCTCGCGGTGCTCGGCCGCGCGCCGGTTCTGCTTGGCTTCGCCACCACCGTGCTTGGCTATGCCGGCGTCTTCGCCGTCTTCACCTATATCGCCCCCTTGCTGACCGAGATCACCGGTTTTGAGGAAGCAGCCGTGTCGCCGATCCTGCTTGTCTTCGGCGGCGGCCTCATCGCCGGCAATCTGTTTGGCGGCAAGGTTGCCGACCGCTGGCTGGTGCCTTCCGTTCTCGGCAGTCTCGTTGTGCTGGCGCTGGTGCTCGGCACCATGACCTTCGCCCTGCACAGCCAGGCGATGGCCGTCATCTATGTCGGCCTGCTCGGCGCCGCTGCCTTCGCCACCGTAGCGCCGCTGCAGATGTGGGTGCTGGAAAAGGCTGAAGGCGCCGGCCAGAGCCTCGCCTCGTCCTTCAACATCGCCGCCTTCAACCTCGGCAACGCCGCCGGCGCCTGGCTCGGCGGCGTGGTCATCGCCCACGGTCCCGGCCTCGGCGCTGTCACCTGGGTCGCGGCGCTGCTGCCGCTCTCCGCATTGGCCGTGGCGGTGCTGGCGCTGCGCCTCGACCGCAGCTCAATGCTCGGCGTACCGGCATCCGCCCGGTCGTGACGATCCCAAACAAATCCAAAATACAAGGAGCAAAACCATGGATTATCGACGTCTTGGCGCCTCGGGCCTGAAGGTCCCGGCGCTCTCGTTCGGCGCTGGAACATTCGGCGGTTCGGGGCCGCTGTTCGGCGCCTGGGGCAATAGCGATGCGACGGAAGCGCGGCGGCTGGTCGACATCTGCCTGGAGGCCGGCGTCAACCTGTTCGACACCGCCGACGTCTATTCGAACGGCGCCTCCGAAGAGGTGCTCGGCGCGGCCATCAAGGGCCGCCGCGATGCCGTGCTGATCTCGACCAAGACCTCGCTGCCGATGGGCGACGGACCCAACGATGCCGGCTCCTCCCGTTCGCGTCTCATCAAAGCCGTCGAGGACGCGCTGAAGCGTCTCGGCACCGATTACATCGACCTGCTGCAACTGCACGCCTTCGACGCCGCAACGCCGATCGAGGAAGTGCTGTCGACGCTGGACAGTCTCGTGGGCGCCGGCAAGCTGCGCTATGTCGGCGTCTCCAACTTTTCCGGCTGGCAAGTGATGAAATCGCTCGGCCTGGCGGACAAGCACGGCTACCCGCGCTACGTCGCCCATCAGGTCTATTACTCGCTGGTCGGGCGCGACTATGAATGGGAGTTGATGCCACTAGGCCTCGACCAGGGCCTCGGTGCGCTGGTGTGGAGCCCGCTCGGCTGGGGCCGCCTGACCGGCAAGATCCGCCGCGGCGAGCCACTGCCGGAAAAAAGCCGGCTGCACGACACCGCGAGCTTCGGGCCACCTGTCGAGGACGAGCAGCTCTACAGGGTCGTCGATGCGCTCGACACTGTCGCCAAGGAAACCGGCAAGACGGTGCCGCAGATCGCCATCAACTGGTTGCTGCAGCGGCCGACCGTCGCCTCTGTCATCATCGGCGCGCGCAACGAGGAACAGCTGCGCCAGAACCTCGGCGCCGTCGGTTGGTCATTGACATCAGACCAGATGACGAAGCTCGACGCTGCAAGCGCGGTCACCGCACCCTACCCGTATTTCCCCTATCGCCGGCAGGAAGGCTTTGCCCGGCTGAGCCCGGCTGCGGTCTGATCGCGCGCGACCGTTCGTTTCGGGTGATCATCATAACTTCCGGGATTAGCTGAAGCTTCCCCAACTTCGTCATCCCAGGGCGAAGCAGGAGCGAAGCTCCGTCGCGGAGACCCTGGGATCCATGCCGCTACCTCAGCCGAAAGTGCAGCGGAGCAGAATTCTGCACCGCAGCGGCGCTTTGAAGTCACGGCATGGATCCTGGGGTCTGCGCCGCGTCGCTTCGCTCCTTGCTCCGCCCCAGGATGACGAAGCGATGGACGTTTCCGCCATCGCCAAGGCATGCGATCCGTCACGCAAGCAGCCCGTTAAAACTTCTGCGCCGTAGCCTAGTGCAGCACGAACTCGCCGTCGACCTTGTGCCATTCATTGGGCGCGATCAGCTTCTGGTGCGTATAGCTCACCGAATGCAGCGGGCCATCGAGCTTGGCCTGCCAGAACTCGATGAACCGGATCAGCACCGGAAATTTCGGCGCGATGTCGTAGTCCTGCCAGATGAAGCTCTGCAGCAGATGCGGATGATCGGGGAAATGATAAAGGATCTTGGCCGTGGTCAAGCCATAGCCCTTGAGGATCAGGTCCATTTCGGAATGGTCACGCATCGCGGTCCCCTGGTTGATTCTCCTTTCCTCCCAATGTGAAATTGTGCGCGCTATTTGCTTTATCGTCTATTGATTTTTTGTGGTGTAGACCGGGTTTACTACGCAAAAACATGCAGTTAGCAGCGATCCCGCCCGAGTGCTGACAGCAGCGACGAGCACGTCTGCGGCATCCCGCCGCGCAAATCCAACGTCTAATATTGCCGTCACCGCGGAACTGTTAATAATGCGCGCGAATTCGCGGCCGCTTCGCCGTGATGCCGCGCCGGCGGTCAAGCCGGGCGGCCTGGTTTCGGGAGGAAGTGAAAATATGTCCGAGGATCATGTCCATCGCGTCCAGCCGGCGTGGAAGAAGAACGCGCTGATCGACAATGACACCTATTTGAAATGGTACACCGACAGCGTGAAGAACCCGGATAAATTCTGGGGCAAGCACGGCAAGCGCATCGACTGGTTCAAGCCCTACAGCAAGGTCAAGAACACCTCCTTCGACGGCAAGGTCTCGATCAAATGGTTCGAGGATGGCGAGACCAACGTTTCGTGGAACTGCATCGACCGACATCTGAAGAAGCGCGGCGATCAGACCGCCATCATTTGGGAAGGCGACAATCCCTACGATGACAGGAAGATCACCTATAACGAGCTCCACGCGCATGTCTGCCGGCTCGCCAATGTGATGAAGAAACACGGCGTCAAGAAAGGCGACCGCGTCACCATCTATATGCCGATGATCCCGGAAGCCGCCTATGCGATGCTCGCCTGCACGCGGATCGGCGCCATCCATTCGGTCGTCTTCGGCGGATTTTCGCCGGACGCGCTGGCCGGCCGCATCGACGACTGCAAATCAACCTTCGTCATCACCGCCGACGAAGGCCTGCGCGGCGGCAGGCCCATCCCGTTGAAGGACAATACAGACAAGGCGATCGAGATCGCCGCCAAGGCCGGAACGAAAGTCGAAAAGGTCGTCGTCGTGCGCCGCACCGGCGGTAAGACCGGCTGGATGGCCGGACGCGACGTCTGGTACCACGACGAGGTCGCGACGGTTAAGGCGGAGTGCAAGCCGGAGAAGATGAAGGCCGAGGACCCGCTGTTCATCCTCTATACATCAGGTTCGACCGGCAAGCCGAAGGGCGTGCTGCACACCACGGCGGGCTATCTCGTCTATGTCTCGATGACCCACCAACATGTCTTCGACTACCATGACGGCGATATCTACTGGTGTACCGCCGATGTCGGCTGGGTCACCGGCCACAGCTACATCGTCTACGGGCCGCTCGCCAACGGCGCCACCACGCTGATGTTCGAAGGCGTGCCGAACTACCCGTCGCAGTCCCGGTTCTGGGAGGTCGTCGACAAGCACAAGGTCAACATCTTCTACACCGCGCCGACGGCGTTACGGGCGCTGATGGGCGCCGGCGACGCCCATGTCGCCAGGACGTCGCGCAAATCGCTGCGCGTGCTGGGCACGGTCGGCGAGCCGATCAATCCGGAGGCCTGGGAGTGGTATTTCAACGTCGTCGGCAACGGCAAGGTGCCGATCGTCGACACATGGTGGCAGACCGAGACCGGCGGCATCCTGATTACGCCGCTGCCCGGCGCCACCCACCTTAAGCCAGGTTCCGCGACGCGGCCGTTCTTCGGCGTGAAGCCGCAACTGGTGGACGGCGACGGCAAGGTGCTGGAAGGTGTTGCAAGCGGCAACCTCTGCATCGCCGATTCATGGCCAGGCCAGATGCGCACCGTCTATGGCGACCACGAACGCTTCGTGCAGACTTATTTTTCCACCTATAAGGGCAAATATTTTACCGGCGACGGCTGCCGACGCGACGCCGATGGCTACTACTGGATCACCGGCCGCGTCGACGACGTCATCAATGTCTCCGGCCACCGCATGGGAACGGCCGAGGTCGAATCCGCGCTTGTTTCGCACGAGAAAGTCTCGGAAGCCGCCGTCGTCGGCTATCCGCACGACATCAAGGGCCAGGGCATCTACTGCTACGTCACTTTGATGGCCGGCGAGAAGCCGAGCGAGGAGTTGCGCAAGGAACTCGTCGCCCATGTCCGCAAGGACATCGGCGCCATCGCCACGCCCGACAAGATCCAGTTCGCTCCGGGCCTGCCGAAAACCCGCTCGGGCAAGATCATGCGACGCATCCTGCGGAAGATCGCCGAGGACGATTTTGCCGCGCTCGGCGATACCTCGACGCTGGCCGACCCGGCGGTCGTCGACGACCTCGTCGCCAACCGGCAGAACAAGCGGGGATAAGAACCATCCGATCGACGGTCGGCAGAAATCCAATTGGATGAGATCGGCTCGTCCCCGCGCTACCGATAAAGGTCCGCTCGCGTCGGCGGCAGTCCGCTCGGCCCCCGCGCGCGCTTGGTGACGACGGTCTGGAAAATCTGCGCCGAGGCGCGTTCGAAAGTGATCGAGCAGCCGGTCAGATAAAGCAGCCAGAGGCGCGCCTTGGCTTCGCCGACCTCGGTGATCGCTTCGTCGAAGCGTGCTTGGAGGCGCTCGGCCCACAGACGGCACGTGCGGGCGTAGTGCTCGCGCAAATTCTCGACATCGTAGACGAGGAAGCCGTGCGCTTCGAGATTGCCGAGCGTCATGCCGATCGTATCGAGCTCACCGCCGGGAAAGATGTATTTGATCAGCGCCTTGAATTCCGGGCCCTTGCGCAAGGTCTTCTTGATGCTGCCCTTGTCGCGCCGCGTGATGGCATGATGCAGGTAGATGCCGCCCGGTTTGAGCAGGCGATGGATGGTCGAGAAATAGGCCGCGTGGTTGGCGAGCCCCAGATGCTCGAACATGCCGATCGAGGATATCTTGTCGAAGGAGCCGGACAGCTCGGCGTAGGATTTTATCTCGATGGTGATGCGATCTTCCAGCCCCTCGGCGCGGATGCGCTCGCGGGCAAGTTCGGTCTGGGCTTCCGACAGCGAGACGCCGTGGCCGACGACCCCGTAATTTTTCGCGGCATGGATGAGCATGGCTCCCCAGCCGCAGCCGATGTCGAGCAGTCTTTCGCCGGGCTTCAGCCGGAGCTTGCGGCAGATGTGATCAAGCTTGTCTTTCTGCGCCTGGTCGATGCCGTTGGCGAAATCGGTGAAATAGCCGCAGCTATAGACCATGCGTTCGTCGAGGAAGAGCCGGTAGAAGGCGTTCGAAATGTCGTAGTGGTGCTGAATCGCTTGCCTGTTCGACCCGCTGACGAAGGGGTTGCGCCCGGAAAGGTCGGTCCGCGCCGTCATCTGTTTTCTCGAAAACAGCACGGCCGGCAGGTCGCGCAGGACCGCGAGCTTGGGCAACGACTTTAGCTTCGTCCTGAGCTTGCCGTGCGCAGGCAGAGCGTAGAAATCGAACAGCGATCCGCCTTCCACGTCGATGGTTTTGGAAATCCACATTTCGATCAGCGTCGAGAGATTGGGCCGACGCATCACCTGCCAGACGATGTCCTGGTCGTTTATGGTGAGCACGGGTCCCGTGGCGGGCCCGATCCGCTCGCCAGTCCACAGCCTGACCGCGAAACCCGGCTGCAACGTCTCGATAACCGTTCGAACGATCCGTGCGGCTCTGTCGGCTGCCTCCATCCCCGTCCTCCCCTGCTCAGCACGCTGGCGGTCCGACACCGACTTTGCCTGTCCGATCGGACAGTCGCAAGCCGCCAGCGACGAACACGCACGGCATTTTCACCATTGCGCCTTGCCATTTGCGGATCGACACCCCATCATGAGGGCGTGTTCAACAAATCGAAAGGAGGTGATCCGATGTCGAGTGATTTCGTTTTCCAGAACGTGGCCTCAGCGGATTGCACTTTCGGGAAGCAGTCTTCCCGTTAAGGCGCGAGATGCGCGGCTGGCGACGCCTGGAGCGCCGCGCGTCCTTTGGACGCGCAAAGGACGCTCCAGCACCTTAAAGTAACGTCGCTGCCATGAGCCGCACCATGGACGGAAACACGGAAGGCCGCCGGCTTCGAATGAAGCGGCGGCCTTTTCCTTGTCCTGATCCTGTCTGGTCAATGCCCTCTATTTGGTCAAGGCCAAGCTTTCGATGTTGCGCGCTATGTCCTGGAAAGCCTGATTGAGTTCCGCCCCGTTGGCGGCCTGATAGAAGTGCTTGATCTTGGCCGTATCCGGGCTCGCGCAATTCTGCAGTGTCGCCTTGGCATTCTCCTCGTTGAGATCGAAACCAATGGTGAAGATTTCGATGCCCTTGTCGCGCATGGCGGTACAGAGCGTCTTGGCTGCCGTGCGGGTCGGTTCCTTGCCGGCATTGTTGTAGACCCCACCGACAGTGCTGGCATCGAAATAGGACAGGTTGAACTCGCCGTCGGTCATCAGGATCGCGATTTTGGCGACCTTGTTCGGATCCGCCTTGGCCGGCCGCTGCGAAGCATTCATCACGCTGCCCCAGCTTTCCGAAAGCATGTACCAAGTCCACTGCACGCCGATATGGCCCGCGGTGCCGCCCGATGCGACAAAGTTCTTGATGACGTTCTTGAGCGCCGCGGCGTCCGCCGTCAGCGGCTTCAACGCGGCGGCCGGGCAGGCAGCCGTGCCGGTCTGCCAAGCAAAGGACGACAACAGGTAATCGCGATTGACCATGCTGATGTCGGGACCTACATCCGAATATTGATAGGTGCCCTTGCGCTCCGTGGCGCAATTGTCCGGACGCATTAAGCCGGAGACGTACTGTATGGCGCCATTGCCTGGCGCCTGCTTGCGCTGGCTGGTCGAGGTTTCGACATAGACGCTGCTGGCGGCAAGCGCGCCGGCATTCACCGAATTAGCGTATGGTACGATTGAGACACGCACCCGGGGGTTGAAGGAGTCCTGACCGTCCAGGAAGCTGTCGACCGCGTTCGCTGCAGCTGTCCTCAGATCGATGATTTTCTGGCCGGCCATTGACCCTGTGACGTCGAGCATCATCGCCACTTCGATCGTCTTGTCCGAATAGAGCGCTGTCGTCGATGCGGCAACGCGCTTCATGTCGCCCGTGCTGAAAATCGGAAAATAAAGCCTGAGATCGACATGGACGTCCGCCTGGACCGTCTTGGCGGTCTTGTCGACGGTCAATTTATCGAGGACGATCTGGTCGGCGCTCAGGACGCCCGCTCGGCTGTTGGCATCGAGAAACGCCTGCACCGACTTGTTGGCATCGGCCTCCTTGATGACGCCGGTCGTCAGGTCGCGCGCCGTCGAGGTCACCGCCGCATCGACCACGCCTTGCAAACTGGACTTGGCGTTGTAGAGCTGGGAAACGTTGACGGCAAAGCCGACGCCCAGCGCCAGCACCGACGCGACCATGCCGAACAGAACCGCTAAATTTCCGCTTCGATCTCTGGCAAAGCCGCCGATCGCGTGAACAAAACCCCCAAAATGCCGCATGCTTTTGCCTCCATTCGCCACGACCTCGAAGCCGTGTGAAGGCCGCATTGCAGGATTCCGGCCGGATGGCGCCGTCGACGCAGCGAAAGCCGGCGGCTCATCATCAAACCATTGTTTTGGCTTGGTTTCGCTATGCGGCAAGGTGAACAACCGGTAAACGAAAAGCCGCTGCGGCAGTTTCGTTTACGAAGCGCTTACCATGATCCCGATGTCTGCCGTGGAGCACAAGAACCCGATCCCAATCCGGCACAGGCGCGCTGTGCCGGAGCGGATCAGAACCATCGGATCCGTAGACAGCCTGGGTAACCGTAACAACGGGACGCGCGCAGTTCGCTTGCGCTTCTATGCCAGCATCTGCGCGCTGGCGGTCCTGTCGACGCCGCGATGGGGCGGGTTGAACAGGTTGCTTTCCTGCTCGTAGGTCCAGACCTTGAACAGGCTGAGCCGGTGCGGGCCGAAACTGTGCAGCAGCGGCACGTCGGTCGCGTCGCGACCGCGCGCGATGACGACGCGGCCGATCCTCGGCACGTTGTGGCGGGGGTCGAACGTGTACCATTTGCCGTCGAGGAACACTTCCAGCCACGCCGAAAAATCCATCGGTGCCGGGTCGACCGGTACGCCGATGTCGCCCAGATAGCCGTTCACGTAGCGGGCAGGGATGTTCATGCAGCGGCAGAGCGTGATCGCCAGATGAGCGAAGTCGCGGCAAACGCCGACGCGCTCTTCATGCGCCTGCGCCGCCGTGCGGGTCGGGCGCGCATAGCCGTAACCGAACGACAGGCGGTTGTGGACATAGTCGACGATCGCCTGCACCCGCGCCCAGCCCGATGGAACAGGCCCGAAAACCTGCCAGGCCAGATCGCTGAGATGATCGGTCTCGCAATAGCGACTGCCGAGCAGATAGCAGAGCACGTCGTCGGGCAACTCCGCCACCGGCACTTGCCTGGCCAGCGGGTTGACCTCGTCGGTCTCGCCGCTGTCCTCGACGACGGCGTCGTAAAGAATGCGAAAGCCGCCGCCAGGCGCCGTGAAGCGGCGGCAGGTGTTACCATAGAGATCGTGATAGAGCCGGGTTGGGACGGAAGGCGAGGTCAGCACGCGCGTCTGCCGCTTGATATCGGCCTGGCGCTCCTTGTGGATCTCGAGCAGCGAAATCACCGGGGTGGCTTCAGCACAGTCGATGGCGATTTCGTAGCCGAGCCGAATCAGCATCGCGTTTCCCCGTTTTTGAGCATAGTCGAAGGCAGTTCGGTCAACGCGAGACGGCTCGCCGTGGTTCCCTGGTATTGTCGAAAAGGCGATCTCGCGCCTTCCCATGCAGCCGATGCGACGTTACGGTCGATCGACAGGCTTTTGGTCCCTCCAAAACAACCTCCCGGGATAGCAGATGTTTGCAGGCAAGAAATTCGCAGCCTTCCTGTTCGACATGGATGGCACGGTGGTCAATTCGATTGCCGCCGCAGAAAGGGTCTGGGCAGATTGGGCACGCCGGCAAGGTCTCGACGTTGCCGCATTCCTGCCGACGATCCACGGCGTGCGGGCGATCGAGACCATCGCTCGGCTGGCGCTTCCAGGCGTCGATCCAATGCGCGAGGCCGATGCGCTTCTGCAGGCCGAGGCGGCCGATATCGACGGCATCCTTCCGATCGCCGGCGCCGCGGCGTTTCTGGCGTCGCTGCCGTCCGAGCGCTGGGCCATCGTCACTTCCGCGCCGCGCGAGCTGGCTCTCCTGCGCATCGCGGCCGCCGGCATCCCGCTTCCCGCCATCCTTGTCGCGGCCGAGGACGTCTCCCACGGCAAACCGGCCCCCGATTGCTTCCGGCTGGCGGCCGAGCGGCTGGGCGTCGATGCGCGCGACTGTCTCGTTTTCGAAGACGCGCCCGCCGGCATATCGGCGGCCGAGGCCGCAGGTGCTGCGGTCGTGGTGATCAGCGCCACGCACCAGCATCCGTTGCAAACGCCGCATGCTGCGATCGCCGGTTATGACGCGATCGGCATTGCTGTCGACGACCGCGGCTGGATCGCCATTGAGCCGGAGCGCGCCGCCGAGGTCTGCTGACGTCCGGTATCCTGTCGTGCCTAAAAATCGCTGGTCAGGCCCTTGACCTCCCAGTCACCATAGCGGCCCGGTTCCTTGCCGCCACGGCCGCCGATCTCCTTCGGCACCGCGGCTTCCTGCTGGCGATAGCGTTCGCGCCGTGCTTCCGCCTCCGCCAAAGCGCGGCGGGCTGCCGGCGTCAGCGTCTTTTGCGGCGCGCCGTAACCGGGATCGGCGTTTGTATTGCTGGCTTCGCCTGTTTTACTGGTTTCGTCGATCATGCGATTTTCCCGGCGGATTGAAACAGGGCCACACGTTTCCCATCATATAGCGATGAGCCGACAAGGATCGACCATTTTTCCGCAGCGCCGGCAGAAACGGAGCAGACAATGAACACACTTCGCACCGCTATGCTTTTGGCAGCGATGACGGCGCTGTTCATGGGCGTCGGCTATCTGATCGGCGGGTCGGGCGGCATGATTATCGCCTTGCTGATTGCCGCCGCTATGAACCTGTTCAGCTACTGGAACGCCGACAAGATGGTGCTGTCGATGAACCGCGCTGTCGAGGTCGACGAAAGGAACGCGCCGGAATATTACGCCATCGTGCAGAGCCTCGCCAGACAGGCCGGCCTACCGATGCCGAAAACCTATCTGATCGACAACCCGCAGCCCAACGCTTTCGCCACCGGTCGCAACCCGCAGAATGCCGCGGTCGCCGCCACGACCGGACTGTTGCAGCAACTGTCGCATGAGGAGGTCGCGGCTGTCATGGCGCACGAGCTCGCCCATGTGCAGCACCGCGACACGCTGACCATGACGATCGTCGCCACGCTTGCCGGCGCGATCTCGATGCTCGGCAATTTCGCCTTCTTTTTCGGCGGCAACCGCGACAACAATAATTCCTTTGGCATTATTGGCGTGCTGGTGGCGATGATCGTGGCGCCCTTTGCCGCGATGATCGTGCAGATGGCGGTCAGCCGCACCCGCGAATACGAAGCCGACCGGCGCGGCGCCGAGATCTGTGGACAGCCGCTTTGGCTTGCCTCGGCCCTTGACAAGATCGCCCGCGGCGCCGAACGCATCCGCAACCCGGATGCTGAGCGCAATCCGGCGACCGCCCACCTCTTCATCATCAATCCTCTTTCCGGCGAGCGCATGGATAGCCTGTTTTCCACCCACCCGAGCACCGACAACCGCATCGCGGCGCTGCAGGCGATGGCGCGGGATATGGCATCCGCCCCCGCTCAGCGGCAGGCCCCGATGCCGCGGCAGGCGGACGGGCAGCGTCGGTCGGGCCCGTGGGAGAGGACAGCCGAGCAGCCTGAGCAGTCGACTGAACCGGCCAGGCCGAAATCCAATCCCTGGGGCCGCAATCCGACCGGACCCAAGGGTCCGTGGTCGTGAGCGAAGCGAAACGCCGGCACCGAATTTCAGGCGATCATGAAAACAATGCAGCGAGCCCCGACGAGCCCGTCGCTGGTCTCGCCGCGCGCAAGGCGGCGGCACGGCTGCTTGCCGCCGTCATCGATGCGAGGACGCCGCTAGACGGACTGACCGACCATGAGAACGGCCATCCGCAATACAAGGCGCTCGACCTGCGCGATCGAGCGCTGGTGCGCGCCATACTGGTTACTGCGCTGCGCTTCCGCATGACTATATCAGGGTTGCTGGCCCGTCGCCTGGAAAAGCCGCTGCCGCCCAACGCCACCGCGCTTTCGCACATTCTGCATGTAGCAGCGGCACAGATACTGTTCCTCGACATTCCCGACAGCGCCGCCGTCGACCTTGCCGTGACCCACGCCAAATCCGATCCGCGCACAGTGCGCTTCTCCGGTCTCGTCAACGGCGTGCTGCGCACGCTGGCGCGGTCCAAGCAGGCCGAGTTGGCTGCAGCGCTTGCCGCCACCGACGAAGCGCCGAAGTGGTTTTCCGACCGGCTGAAAGCCGCCTATGGCGTCGACAAGGCCAGGCAAATTCTCGCCGCTCACCGGCACGAGGCACCAGTCGACTTCACCATCAAGTCCGACCCCGCGCTGTGGGCCGATCGGCTCGGCGGCATCGTGCTGCCGACCGGCACGGTGCGAGTGGAAAAGCTCAGCGCCTCCGTCACCGAACTTCCCGGCTTCGAAGACGGCGCCTGGTGGGTTCAGGATGCCGCCGCCAGCCTTCCGGCCCGGCTCTTCGGCGACATCAAAGGTTTGCGCGTCGCCGACCTCTGCGCCGCCCCCGGCGGCAAGACCGCTCAGCTCATTCTCGGCGGCGCCAATGTAACCGCCGTCGATACCTCGAAGAACCGGTTGGCGCGGCTATCGCAGAATCTCGAACGGCTTGGTCTGTCCGCAGAGATCGTCCAGGCCGATCTGCTCAAATACGAGCCGGAACAACTGTTCGACGCCGTTCTCCTCGATGCACCGTGCTCTTCGACCGGCACGGTGCGGCGGCATCCCGACGTGCCCTGGACGAAGACAGCGGCCGACATCGAAAAACTCGCCGATCTGCAGCGAAGGTTGCTCGCCCGAGCCGTCACCCTGGTCAGGCCCGGCGGCCGCATCGTCTTTTCCAACTGTTCGCTCGACCCGCTCGAAGGCGAGGCGCTTTACCACGCCTTCCTCGCCGGGACGGCGGACATCGTCGACGATCCGCTCCGCCCGGGCGAGATCGCCGGCATCGATCCGTTCCTGACGCCGCAAGGCACGCTGCGCACCACGCCCGCCGATCTGGAGCTCGGCTCACCGGAACGGTCCGGCCTGGACGGCTTCTTCGCCGCCCGCTTTCGCAGAGCCGGCTAATGGTGAGAATTTGTCGGGTATTTTAGGAAGAATCCTGCGGAAAACAGGCTGAACGCCAAGGCCTCCATGGAATTCGCCTTCGCATAAGTTCTTGAAGCATATAACTTGTCTTCGGGTTGAGGGGTATCAGGAGGGCTTTTGGCGATCGCTGCCGTCAGCACGACGCGTTTATGGACGCTTGTCGCGAAGGAGTTCTGGCGCAAGACGCGCCGGCGCCTGCGTGCCGGGCCGCTCCATCGCTGGCGCTACTCCGGCCGCACGCCGGAACGGGTGTTGATCGCTCCGCCGGACCTGCGCCTGGCCGACCCGCAGATCGCGCTCGAGATCTATTATGGCCGCTATCCGCTGTCGGGGCATCTGGTCGAGACCGGCGGCAAGTCGCCCTTTCAGATTGCCGTGCCCAATCCCGGCTGGCAAAAGGCGCTGCACGGTTTTCGCTGGCTGCGCCATATGCGCGCCGCCGGCACCGAGCTTGCCGCAGCCAATGCCCGCGCGCTGGTCTCCGACTGGATCGCTATCCATGGCAGCAACATTTCCGGTGTCGCCTGGGAGCCCGGCACGACGGCCAAGCGCGTGATTGCCTGGCTGCAGCATTCCTCGGTGGTGCTGCAGGGCGCTGAATTTCCCTTCTACCGCGCCTTCCTGAAATCGCTGGCCATGCAGATCCGCTATCTCAGGGCGATGGCACGCGAAATGCCGGACGGCAAGGACAGGCTGCGCGCCCGCATCGCGCTTGCCTTCGCCGCTCTGTCATTGCCGGCGCCGCCATCGGCGCTGCGCGGTGCGACACGCAACCTCGCCGAGGAGCTCGACCGTCAGATTCTGCCGGATGGCGGCCATATTTCCCGCAATCCGATGGCCGTTCTTGAAACCCTCGCCGATCTTCTGCCGCTGCGCCAGACCTATGCCAATCAAGCCGAAACGCCGCCAGCGGCGCTGATGGGCGCCATCGACCGCATGCTGCCGGCGCTTCGCTTCTTTCGCCACCAGGACGGCAGCCTCGCCCGCTTCAACGGCATGGGCGCGACCATCCACGACCGCATCGCCACCATTCTGCGCCACGACGACACCGCCGGCGCGCCGTTGCTGCACGCACCGCATTCGGGCTACGAGCGCCTCTCCATGGGCGGCGTCACCGTGATCGCCGATACCGGCCCGCCACCGCCTATCGATGTTTCCAACGCTGCGCACGCCGGATGCCTGGCCTTCGAGCTGTCTTCCGGCCGCCGCCACTATGTCGTCAACGCCGGCGTGGACACCTATGGCGCCGCCGAATTCCGGCCGCTCGCCCGCGCCACGGCCGCCCATTCGACCGCCACCATCAACGACACCTCGTCGGCGCGTTTCAGCCACTCGCTGCGCGTCAACGATCTGCTCGGCACGCCGTTGATCGGCGGCCCGCAGCATGTGCTTTGCAAGCGCACCGACCAGCAAGGCAGCCAGGGTTTTCTGGCTCGCCACGACGGCTATGTCGCGCGCTTCGGCTTCCTGCATGAGCGCGAACTGAAATTGTCGACGAACGGCAATGTGCTCGCCGGCAGGGATCGCCTTCTGCGGCCGGGCGGCGCGGCGATCCGCAGCAACGGCCGCGATTTCGTCACCGTACGCTTCCACATCCATCCCGACATAAGCCTGCTCCAGGACGAGCACGGTCGCCTGGTGCTGACCGCCGAACAGGCCGACACATGGGTGTTCACCTGCACCGAGGTAGCCCCCGAGGTCGAGGAATCGATTTATTTCGCCGGTCTTGGCGGCCCGCGCCGCAGCCGGCAGATCGTGCTGGCCTTCAAGGCATCGGAGATTTCCGAAGTCCATTGGCAACTGACGCGAACGGCCATCGCCGGTCATCCGGCAAAAAGCTGAGACTGCAGCTGGCAGCGGCGAATGGTCCGGGCCTGGAGCAAAGGATGCTGTAACGCATCGGCCCGAAAATCGGAATCGATTTTCGGAAAGCACGGTGCGCAGGACGAAAAGTGTTAGAGCGTACTCTGTGCGTCCAAGTGGACGCACGTCGCTCTAACGGGTTGATTTCCGGTCGCCATGTGCTACGGCGCGCGGACACTTTCCCAACCAGCCGTGAAAGGCCGCCAGCCCATGGCCGTCGCCGCCAAGAACATTCCCGCGCCCGACCTCGTTCCCGTTCGCCGCGCGCTGCTCTCCGTCTTCGACAAGACCGGCCTCATCGATTTCGCCAGGACTCTGGCCGCGGCCGGCGTCGAGCTGGTCTCGACCGGCGGCACGGCAAAGGCGATCGCCGAGGCAGGCATGGCCGTGCGCGACGTCTCCGACCTTACCGGCTTTCCCGAGATCATGGACGGCCGCGTCAAGACGCTGCATCCGTCCGTGCATGGCGCGCTGCTCGGCGTGCGCGACGATCCCGAACACGCCGCGGCGATGCGCGATCATGGCATTGAGCCGATCGATCTCGTCGTCTCCAATCTCTATCCTTTCGAGGATGTCCGCCGCTCCGGCGCCGCTTACGCCTCGATCGTCGAGAACATCGACATAGGCGGCCCGGCGATGATCCGCGCCTCGGCCAAGAACCACGCCTATGTCGCCATCGTCACTGACCCGGAGGACTATGCCTCGGTGCTCAACGCACTGGAGATGAATTTCGGCTCGCTCTCGCTGGATTTCCGCAAGAAACTGGCGGCCAAGGCTTTCGCACGCACCGCCAGCTATGATGCGGCGATCTCCGGCTGGTTCGCCGAAGCGCTGGAGATCGAGCATCCCACCTGGCGCGCCTTCGGCGGCAGGCTGGACCAGGTGATGCGCTACGGCGAAAACCCGCACCAGAGTGCCGGCTTCTACGTCGATGGCGATAAGCGGCCGGGCGTCGCGACGGCGCGCCAGCTTCAGGGCAAGCAGCTTTCCTACAACAACATCAACGACACCGACGCCGCCTTCGAACTGGTCGGCGAGTTCGATCCGGCCCGCTCCGCCACTGTCGCCATCATCAAGCACGCCAACCCGTGCGGCGTCGCCGAGGGCGCTTCGCTGAAGGCGGCCTACGCCAAGGCGTTTGCCTGCGACCCTGTCTCGGCTTTTGGTGGCATTGTCGCGATGAACCGTACCCTTGATGCTGAGGCGGCCGAGGAGATCGTCAAAACCTTCACCGAGGTCATCATCGCGCCGGGCGCCTCGGAAGAAGCAATCCGCATCGTCGCCGCCAAGAAGAATCTGCGCTTGCTTGTCACCGGCGGCCTGCCCGATCCGCGCACGGCCCGCTCCACCGTGAAATCCGTTTCCGGCGGGTTGCTCGTCCAGGGCCGCGACAATGCGGTGGTCGATGACCTCGATCTGAAAGTGGTGACCAGGCGCGCGCCGACGCCGGCCGAAATGGCCGATCTCAAATTCGCTTTCCGCATCGCAAAGCACGTCAAGTCGAACGCCATCGTCTATGTCAGAGACGGTGCCACCGTCGGCATCGGCGCCGGCCAGATGAGCCGGGTCGATTCCTCGCGCATCGCCGCGCGCAAGGCGCTCGACGCGGCCGAGGCTGCCGGCCTGGCCGAGCCGCTGACCAAAAATTCTGTCGTCGCCTCGGATGCCTTTTTCCCGTTTGCCGACGGGTTGCTGTCTGCGATCGAAGCCGGCGCTACCGCCGTCATACAGCCGGGTGGCTCGATGCGCGACGACGATGTCATCGCCGCCGCCGACGACCACGGCATCGCTATGGTGTTTACCGGCGTGAGGCATTTCAGGCATTGAGCAGTCTTCCCTTCTCCCCTTGTGGGAGAAGGTGGCCGAGCGAAGCTCGGTCGGATGAGGGGTGTCATCCGTCTCGGCGCTATCGCGCCGATCCACTTCTCCCACGGGGAGAAAGGAAGAGCAGTTCACTCTGCCGGCTGGTCCGCTGGATAAGGCGTGCGGACCAGGATCGCCAGGCCGACGCCGAAGAACAGCACGATTGCCGCCATGCCTAGCCGCGACGAGCCGCTGGCCAAGGTGATCGTGGCCACCATGAATGGCGCAGCAAAACTGGTCGCCCGTCCGGCCAGCGCATAGATGCCGAAATAGCGGCCCGATTCGGCAGCAGTGACGCTGCGCGCCATATAGGAGCGCGACGACGCCTGCACCGGCCCAAAGGCAAGGCCGATCAGCAGACCGAAAAAGACGTAGGCTTTTTCGGCGGGTGTACCGAACAACCCGCCGCTATCGGCTCCGGGCATCATCCAGGCACCGAACAACGTGTAGCCCGGCCCGGTCGAGACGATGCCGATCGTCGCAATGCTAAGCAGGACAAGAGAAATCATCACTATGGTCTTAGAGCCGAGCGCCACGTCGAGGCGTGCGGCAACCAGGCAGCCGACGATGGCGACGACGTTGAGGATGATGCCGAACAGGCCGATCTCGGTGATCGACCAGTGGAACATCGCCGCCGCAAAGGCACCGCCCAGCGCAAGCAACGCATTGACGCCATCCTGATAGATCATGCGGGCGACGAGAAAGCGGAAGATGCCGCTGCGCTTGCGTATTTCGCCCAGCGTCGATTTCAATTCCGACAGCCCCTCGCGCACCGCCGGGCCAAGGGGAATACCCTTGGCCGCATCCGGCGTGAAGAAGAACATTGGCAGGATGAACAGGAAATACCAGGCCGCCGATAGGGGCCCTGTCGCCCGTGCGTCCTCGCCGAGTTTCGGATCGAGCCCGAGGATCGGGTCGAGGCCGACGATCGTCTTCCCGGTTTCCGGTGAACTGGCCATGAAGGCGACGACGACGATCAGCGCGATCATGCCGCCGAGATAGCCAAGCCCCCATGCCATATTCGAGATTCGGCCGATTTCGCTCTTCGGCACCAGACGCGGCATCATCGAATCGTTGAAGACGGTCGAGAATTCCGCCGCGACCGAGGCCAGCGAGAAGAACAGAACGACCAGGAAAAGGTTCGAGCCGGGAGCAGCGAACCACAGCAGGCAAAGACTGGTGATCTTGATCGCGGCGAAGAACGCGATCCACGGTTTTCGCGGGCCGGTCTGGTCGGCGACCGAGCCGAGGATCGGCGACAGAACGGCGATAGCCAGACCCGCCGCGGCGATGCCGTAACCCCATGCCGCCTGCCCCGTTTCAGGATCGCTCGCCATGCGCGAGACGAAATAGGGCCCGAAGATGAAGGTGGTGATCACCGTGAAGAACGGCTGTGCCGCCCAGTCGAACAGCATCCATCCCCAGATGCCGCGTTCCGGCGCTCGCTGCACTGCTACCTCGGCCATGTGCCCTCCCACAAACGTTACCCCGAAGCGGGGAACCGTTTCGCTCTATAGCGCAGTTCTTGCCGGCAATCGCGCGCGATTCGGAAGGCTTCTCACAGCGCCGTCAGGTCGCTGATCAGCCCCGATGCCACCGACAGCCGGGACACCGTGATGTCGCCGCCCTCGGTCAGCGCCTGCAGCCGCTCGCGGATGCGCCCGACCCTCTCGCCGCCGGCCTCCAGCCACGCCGTCACCGGATCCGCCGCCTTGGCGTGGCCGGTGAGCGCCGCCACCGCGATGCCGCGCCTGGCCGCGCCGATCGTGTCGGTGGCGCGGGACAGCGCCAATTGATCGTAGTAGTCGGACGGCGCGATCGAGCGCGCCGCATCCTCGACGCGCGGAATGCGGAAGGCATCGCTGACCGCGAAAAACGCCTTCGCAGCGACGACGATGTCGGCGTTCGCCGTTCGGGCCGTCAGCGCGATGTCAGGAACGACGCCCGCCACATCGGTCAGCGCCAGCTGTTCTGCCAGTCTTTCGGGCGCGCCGCCCTTGGACAGACCATGCCGCCGCTCCTCGATCCGCTCGCGCGAGAAGGCCGGCAGCAGCGAAACCAGCTTCGGCTCCAGTGCCTTGCGCGCGTCCTGCAACTCGGCGATCCGTTGGCCGAGCGGTGCGGTGCCGCTATCGTTCTTGAGATACCAGCCGCTGGCCACATAGGTGAGCCGACTAACCGCCTGATAGAGGTCGAGCTGCACCTGCCCGTCGATCTGGTTATTGAGCGCGTCGATCTGGCGATAGAGCGCCGGCAAGCCGAAGCCGTCGCGCACCACGGCGAAGGTCCGGACCACGTCGGCCGCACTGCGTCCGGTCGCTTCCTGCAGCCTGTTGACGAAGGATGGGCCGCCCCGGTTGACCAGATCGTTGGTGACGACACGGGCAATGATTTCGCGGCGCAGGCGATGGCCATGGATCTCGGCCGCGTATTTCTTCGCCATACGGTCCGGAAAATAGCCCATCAGGTCACGGTCGAAATGCGGATCGTCCGGCACGTCGCTGGCGACGATGTCGGAAAACAGCACGATCTTGGCATAGGCCAACAGCACGCCGAGCTCGGCCCTGGTCAGCGGCTCGGCGCGTGCCTCGCGCTCGGCAAGGGCTGCCGGCGACGGCAGAGCTTCGACATTGCGGTCGAGCAGGCCGCGCGCCTCGAGCGCTGCCATGAAACGGCTCTGATGGGCGATGTCGGCAAGGCCGCGCTTGCGGGCAAGGGACAGCGCCAGCGTCTGCTCGTAATTGTTGGACAGCACCAGCGCGCTCACCTCGTCGGTCATCTCGGCAAGAAGCTTGTTGCGCGCTGGGCGGGTCAGCGCCCCTTTGCGCATGGCGGAAGCCAGCGCGATCTTGATGTTGACCTCGACGTCCGAGCAGTTGACGCCGCCCGAATTGTCGATGGCGTCGGAATTGCAGCGCCCGCCATTCAGCCCGAACTCGATGCGGGCTCGCTGCGTCGCGCCGAGATTGGCGCCCTCGCCGATGACCTTGGCGCGCACGTCGAGCGCCGTCACCCGGATAGCGTCGTTGGCGCGATCGCCGACGTCCTGGTTGGTTTCGGTCGATGCCCTCAGATATGTGCCGATGCCACCGAACCACAAAAGGTCGACCGGCGCCTTGAGGATGGCGCTCATGATCTCGACCGGCGAGGCGGTCGTCTTGCCGAGGCCGATCGCCGCGGCTGCGGCCGGCGGCAGCGTTATCGACTTCTGGCTGCGCGAGACGATGACGCCGCCTTCCGACAGTTTTGTCTTGTCATAGTCCTGCCAGCTCGACCGGGTGAGGGCAAACATGCGCCGGCGCTCGGCCATCGAAGCCGCGATGTCGGGAGCGGGATCGATGAAGATGTCGCGATGGTCGAAGGCGGCGATCAGCCGGGTCTTCTCGGACAGGAGCATACCGTTACCGAACACGTCGCCCGACATGTCGCCGACGCCGACCACGGTGAAGGGCGTGGTCTGGATATCCCGATTCATCTCGCGGAAATGCCGCTTGACTGCTTCCCAGGCGCCCTTGGCGGTGATGCCCATCTTCTTGTGGTCGTAGCCGGCCGAGCCGCCGCTGGCGAAGGCGTCGTCGAGCCAGAAGCCATGCTTCTCGCTGATAGCGTTGGCGGTGTCGGAAAAGGTCGCTGTGCCCTTGTCGGCGGCGACGACGAAATAGGGATCGTCCTGGTCGCGCCTGATCACACCGGCTGGCGGAATGACGCCGTCGAGGCCGATATTGTCGGTGATCGACAACAGGCTGGAGACATAATTCTTGTAGGCGGACGCGCCGGCTTCGAAGATGGCGTCGCGGCCGGCGCCCATCGGCAGCTTCTTCGGATAGAACCCCCCCTTTGCGCCAACCGGCACGATCACCGCATTCTTCACCTGCTGTGCCTTGACCAGACCGAGCACCTCGGTGCGGTAGTCCTGGGCGCGGTCCGACCAGCGCAGGCCGCCGCGGGCGACCGGGCCGAAGCGCAGATGCACGCCCTCGACCTCGGAACCGTAGACGAAGATCTCCCGCCATGGCCGCGGCGCCGGCAGGCCGTCGACCGTTTGCGAGTCGAGCTTGATCGCCAGCGACTGGCCCTTCTCCTTCAGAACGAAATGATTGGTGCGTAGCGAGGCTTCGATCAGATTTAGGTAGCGACGGATGATCGTGTCGTCATCGATGTTGGGAACCTCTTCCAGAGCATCCTTGATCTTTGCCTTGAGGTGCTTGGCCGCGACCACCCCTTCCGTCTCCGCCGTCGGTCCGAGGCGGGCGACGAACAGCTCATGCAGGCCACGCGCGATCTCCGGATAGCGGTTGAGCGCGGCGGCAATGAAATCCTGGCTCTGCGGGATCCCGGCCTGCTGCAGATAGCGGCCATAGGCGCGCAGGATGGTGACCTCGCTCGACCACAGACCGGCGGTCTGGGCAAGGCCGTTATAGCCGTCATTGTCGATGTCGCCGCGCCAGACGGAAAGGAATGCGTCCTCGAACAGCGCGCCGCGGTCGCCAAGGTCGATCGGCTTGCCGTAGCTGTTTTCGAGCTCCATGTCGTGGATGAAGACCATGCCGGAAGCCTCGTCCCCGACCTCGAAGGTGCGCTCGCTGATAACGCGGAACCCGATGTTCTCCAGCACCGGCACCCGCCGCGACAGCGCCACCGGGCTGCCATGGTGATAGATCTTCAGCGCCGCCTGATGCGGTTCCTGGTTGGCATGACGGTAGTAGTCGATGGCGATCGGATTGGCCGCGCTGATCTTGGCGATGCGCCCGGCATCGGCCAACGCCTCCGCCGGCGAGAAGCTGTCGCGATAGCCTCCCGAGAAGCGCGAAGCGATCGCCGTGAGCGCCGCATCGGCGCCGCTCTCGGCCGCCGTCTCCCGCAGAATGTCGTCCCAGGTCCGCACGATGGCGCGGATCGCTGCCTCGATCGTCGTCTGGTCGATCTTCGGCGTCCTGCCGCCGGAACGGCCGATGATGAAGTGGACACGCGCCAGCCCGCCTTCCGGAAAGGCGGGATAGTAGGCCGACAGCCGGCCTTGGAACACCGTCTTCAGATAGGTGCCGATTTTCTCGCGTACGACGCTGTCATAGCGGTCGCGCGGCACGAAGACGAGGATCGAGACGAAGCGGTCGAACTGATCGGCGCGCACCAGCGCTCTGACGCGCGGCCGCTCGATCAGCCCCAGAATGGCTTCGGCGTGCTTGCGCAGGATCGGCACCGGAACCTGGAACAGTTCGTCGCGCGGGTAGCTCTCCAGCACGTTGATCAGTGCCTTGCCGGAGTGATCTTCAGGGTTGAAACCGGATTTGGCGATGATGGTTTCGGCTTTCGACCTGAGATAAGGGATCTTCATCACCGAGCGCGTGTAGGCGGTCGAGGTGAACAGGCCGACGATGCGCAACTCGCCGGCAAGCACGCCCTTGGCGGTGTAGGTCTTGACGCCGATGTAATCGAGATAGATGCGGCGGTGCACCGACGATTTGGCATTGGCCTTGGTGACGATCAGCGCTTCCGGCCCGTGCAGGAAGGCGCGGATTTCCGGCGTCGTCGAAACCGCTTCGGTGCCGCGCCGCAGCACCAGCACGTCGGGATCGGAGAGGATACCCAGGCCGGGCTTTTCTGTGCGCTCCAACGTGCCGCTCTTCTCGCCGCCGGTATATTTGAACTCGCGCATGCCGAGGAAGGTGAAATTGTCGTCGCGCAACCATTCGAGGAGGGCGATCGCTTCGGTGACGTGGGCCTTGTCGAGCGGCACCGGAGCGTAGCGGAACTCGGAGATTGCCTGGTCGAGGCGGGCCAGCATCGGCTTCCAGTCGGTGACAGCGGCGCGCACCTGGCCTAATATTTTCTTCAGCCGCTCAGCCAAGGCCTCGGCCTGCTCGGGCGAAAGACGGCCGATATGGACGTGGATGACGCTCAGCCGTTCATGACTGTGATCGCCCTTGGCGAACCCGCCATCGCCGAGGATTTCGTCGACGCCGCTCTTGCCGTGCCTGACGACGATGACCGGATGGGTGACCAGCAGCGGTTCGCCGGCGCTCTCGGTGATCTCGCCGAGAATGGAATCGAACAGGAACGGCATGTTGTCGTTGACAACGGTGATCACGGTCATCGGCCTGCCCTGGCGGACGACACCGGAATCGACCTCTATGGCGACGACGCTATCGCCCTTCTTGTGCCTGGCGACCGCGCGTCCGGCGAGATCGGCGGCGCGTTCGAGGTCGACGACGTCATAGGCGGCGACATCTTCGGCCGGCGCTCGGGCCAGCAGGTAGTCGGCAAGCCGGCCGGGCTTTTCGCTGCCCTTGGCCGCACTCATCTTTTTCAACTGGCTTGCGGATTTCAGGCCGACCATGAGCTAATCCCTCCCGTCATATGTTTTAAAACTATGGTAGCAGATGACCGGCGCTTGGCGACAAAGGTTTGACGGCTTGCGACGAAATGTCGGAATTCGCCGGTGAGGTCATCGAAAATGAGGAGAACATCCGCCATGAAGGACAAAATCACCGCACTCGATCTCGCACCCGCCGAGCTGAGCGAAGCGACAAAAGCCTATTTCGCCAAATGCGAGGAGAAGCTCGGCCTCGTTCCCAATGTGCTTTTGGCCTACGCTTTCGACGAGACGAAGCTGCGTGCCTTCACCGATATGTACAACGATCTGATGCTGGGCCAATCCGGCCTGTCGAAGCTGGAGCGCGAGATGATCGCGGTCGCCGTCTCCTCCATCAATCACTGCTATTATTGCCTGGTTGCGCACGGCGCGGCGGTGCGCCAGCTTTCCGGCGATCCGGCCTTCGGCGAGATGATGGTGATGAATTTCCGCGCCGCCGACCTTTCCCCCGGACAGAAAGCGATGCTTGAGTTCGCGGTGAAGCTGACGGAGCAGCCGGGCAAGATCGTCGAGGCCGACCGGGCAGCGCTGCGTGAGGCCGGCTTTAGCGACCGCGACATCTGGGACATCGCCGCGACCGCCGCCTTCTTCAATATGTCGAACCGGGTGGCGGCGGCAATCGACATGCGGCCGAACGATGAATACCACGCGATGGCGAGGTGATGATCTTTATATTAGCTGCCGCGCATTCTCGTTGCGTGTTCGCCGTTTTGGTCCGATGATCGCAATGCGGCGCGACCGCATGCCGGTTCGATGCCGCTGGATCAAGGAGGAGACCATGGCGAAATTTCTCTACGTCTATCATGGCTCGGGCAAGATGCCGACCGAGGAGGCCGAACGGAAAGCGGCGATGGAGGCCTGGAATGGCTGGTACGGCAAGCTTGGCTCGGCCGTAGTCGACGGCGGCAATCCGGTCGGCATGTCGAAGACGGTGCTGCCTGACGGCAAGGTCGAGAACAATGGCGGCAGCAATCCAACCGCCGGTTATACAATCATCGAGGCGAAAGACATTGACGATGCCGTCAGCAAGGCCAAGGATTGTCCTATCCTGAAGGACCCGGCTTTCAGCATCGAGATCGCGCCAATCATCGAAATGGGCTGACGCGTAGCTTGGTTGAGCATGATCTTTCCGAAAACCGGTTTCTACTTTTCGGGATCATGCTCAGGACCGCGCCGCGATCGCCGCCGCAGCGCCGGCCATGGTGCTGGCGCTGACGCGGTTGGCGATCTTCATCGCCCGCTTGCTCTTCAGCAGTTTTCGCGCCTGCGCTGCCGCAAGCACCCAGGCCAGATCGATGGCGACCAGAACCACGGCCATGGTCAGCGTCAGCTCGACCCAGCCGACGATCGTCACCGAGGCGAGATCGATGATGGTCGGCAGCAGCGCCAGATAGAACATCATGATCTTGGGATTGCCGAGCGTCACCGCCATGCCGGCAAAGAACAGTTTGACGGCCGACTCCTCGCGCGGCATCTCGCCCTCGCGCGCCTCGACCGGCGCCGTCCACATCTTCCAGGCGAGGTAGGCGAGATAGGCGACGCCGACCCATTTCAGCACGACAAAGGCGAGATGGAAGGTCTGCGCCACCACCGCCAGCCCAAACACCGCCAGCGACAGCCAGATACCTTCGCCTATCCACATGGCGAGCAGGAACGGAAACACATCGCGAAAACCCTTTGCGATGACCCGCGCCACCAGAGCTGCAATCGAGGGGCCGGGCGAGCCGGCGGCGACGAAAAGAGCGGCGGCGAAGATCAGGAGCGAGGTGAGATGCATGACCGGGATCTTTGTTTGAGACGTTGACCGCTCGATTGTAGCGCAAGTATTCCACCTGCGGTAGCACCGACAATAGAGGGGCTTGTCGACCCGATGCGTCGCAGCTAGAAGTTTCGCCCCGACACGTTTTCGAGCTTCACTTTGCCTACGTAACCACCGGTCTCGTCAACTCCCCCGACACAATGCATGGCGCCGCACTCGCGATGCCTGTGTTCATTTCATGTGTTCCTCAGGGTGGCGGTTCGAGACCGGTTTGGCACTGCTGAACCGCTGTCGCGCGCTTTTCACCGCGACGCCTGATTTCGGACCGCCGCAGCCTCTCGCCACGCCGTGCCCGCATGGGCATCTCGACATCGCCGATCTGACGAACTTCCCGACGGGAAGGGTTTTCGGCATGTCTTCGATATTGCGTATCCGCTGGGTGATCGCGCCCAAAACTGCACCTCGACCTCTGATCAACTGCAACCGCTGCAACGGCCTGAAGGCTTACCACAGCAGCGGGAAATTCCGCGTCAACGCCAACGGCAAACGCATCGATGCGTGGCTGATCTACCGCTGCGTCGATTGCGACAATTCCTGGAATTTCGGCATTCTGGAGCGATGCAATCGCCGCGACATCGCGCCCGCGCTGCTGCAGGCGCTCGCAAGCAACGACCCGGCCCTGGCGCGTCGTCATGCCTTCGATGTTGTCGCATTGCGCAGCAGGATCGGGCGCGTCGAGGAGTTTTCTGACGTCACAGTTCACAAGCAAAGACTCGACGGCAAACCGGAGAACACCGCCACTCTCGACCTCCAGCTCGGCCTCGAAATGCCGACAGCACTGCGGCTCGACCGCTTGCTCGCCAGTGAACTCGGCATCTCGCGATCGCGGCTTCAGGCCTGGGAAGAGAAGCGATTGCTGGTCGTTGGTCCGGACGGGGCCAAAGCTTTGCGCAAGCCACCTCGAGCGGGGATGGTGATCCGCATCGAGCTCGTCGGTGAGCCCGACCGGGAAGTCATCATCTCGGCTGCCGGTGGATAAAACCAAAAAGGGAGCGAGCACGCGCGTGCTCCCTCCCTCATAATCGCCAAGAAAAGTGGCTAGGCCGCGCCGACCACTTTCGCCGACTTCTCAAAACGCTTGCGCTCGTTCGGGTCGAGATAGAGTTTGCGCAGGCGAATGGTCTTCGGCGTCACTTCGACCAGCTCGTCGTCCTGGATCCAGGCCAGCGCGCGTTCCAGCGTCATGCGGATCGGCGGCGTCAGCTTCACCGCCTCATCCTTGCCGGCGGCGCGGATGTTGGTCAGCTTCTTGCCCTTCAGCACGTTCACTTCGAGGTCGTTGTCGCGTGAATGGATGCCGATGATCATGCCCTGATAGACCTTGACGCCCGGATCGATGACCATCGGACCGCGGTCTTCCAGGTTCCACATGGCATAAGCCACTGATTCACCCTGCTCATTGGAGATCAGCACGCCGTTGGTGCGGCCCGGCAGCTCACCCTTGTAAGGCTCGTAGGCATGGAACAGCCGGTTCATGACAGCGGTGCCGCGCGTGTCGGTCAACAGTTCCGACTGGTAGCCGATCAGGCCGCGCGTCGGCGCGTGGAAGACGATGCGCTGGCGGTTGCCGCCTGAGGGGCGCAATTCGACCATCTCGGCCTTGCGCTCCGACATCTTCTGCACGACGACGCCGGCATGCTCCTCGTCGACGTCGATAACGACTTCCTCGACCGGCTCCAGCAATTCGCCGTTGTCACCCTGCTGCATGACGACGCGCGGTCGCGACACGGCGATCTCAAAACCTTCGCGGCGCATCGTCTCGATCAGCACGGCAAGCTGCAATTCGCCGCGGCCGGAGACGAAGAACGAATCCTTGTCCGGCGATTCCTCGATCTTCAGCGCAACATTGCCTTCGGCCTCGCGCAGCAAGCGATCGCGGATGACGCGGCTGGTCACCTTGTCACCCTCGGTACCGGCCAGTGGTGAATCGTTGACGAGGAACGACATCGTCACGGTCGGCGGATCGATCGGCTGCGCATGCAGCGGTTCGGTCACCGACGGGTCGCAGAACGTGTCGGCGACGGTGCCCTTCGACAGGCCGGCGATGGCTACGATGTCGCCCGCCTGCGCTTCGTCGATCGGCTGGCGCTCGAGCCCGCGGAAAGCCAGGATCTTCGAGATACGGCCGGTTTCGACCTGGGTACCGTCATGATGCAGCACCTTGACCGCCTGATTTGATTTCAGTGTGCCGGATTCGATGCGGCCGGTGATGATGCGGCCGAGGAACGGATTGGCCTCCAGAATGGTGCCGATCATCCGGAACGGGCCAGGATGGACGGTCGGCGCCGGCACATGCTCGATGACGAGGTCGAACAGCGGCGCCAGGCCCTGGTCCTTCGGACCTTCGGGGTTTTCGGAGACCCAGCCGTCGCGGCCCGAGCCGTAAAGGATCGGGAAGTCGAGCTGCTCGTCGGTCGCGTCGAGCGCTGCAAACAGGTCGAACACTTCGTTGACCACCTCGACGTGGCGGGCGTCCGGCCGGTCGATCTTGTTGATGACGACGATCGGCTTCAATCCGACCTTGAGCGCCTTGCCGACGACGAATTTGGTCTGGGGCATCGGCCCTTCGGCGGCGTCGACCAGCACGATGGCCGAATCCACCATCGACAGGATCCGCTCGACTTCACCGCCGAAATCGGCGTGGCCGGGAGTGTCGACGATGTTGATGCGAGTGTCCTTCCAGTCGACCGAGGTCGCCTTGGCCAGGATGGTAATGCCGCGTTCCTTTTCCAAGTCGTTCGAATCCATGGCGCGTTCGGCGACGCGCTGGTTGTCGCGGAACGAGCCGGACTGTTTCAGGAGCTGGTCGACGAGGGTGGTTTTTCCATGGTCGACGTGCGCGATGATCGCGATATTACGAATTTTCATGTTGCGGTCTCGGGAGCGTTGCAGGCAGCAGGCCAAAAGGCGCTGCCTCTTTCGGTTGGGCGGCTCATACAGGGTTTTTCGCAATTGCGAAAGAGGAGGCGCGCCACCAAATACATGGTCACCAAATCTTAAGCGTCTTGGTGTGAAATGGAATTATTAACCAAAGCGGAACCTTTCGCGGTCGGGACAGTTCAAATTTCATGAGCAATACGGGCATCAGATTCCGGCCAATCCTCGCATGGGCGGCCCTTGCCGTTCTCTTTGCGGTAGGCGCGGCACGATCGGCCGCGACGTCGACGGATACACGGCCTGCCCTGCCGTCTGACACACGAACGGCGGAGCAGTTATTTGCCGATGCTCCCGATGGCGTCGACCCGGTGGTGACCGGGCCGGTTAGCACCGCCTTCAAACAGAGGCAGGAGGCTGCCAACTGCGCCAGCGCTGTGTGGCCCCAAATTCCGACCGTTTGCTATCCGGACTGACGACCGCCGACGGCGGTTGTAGATCCCAGGGTGCAGCAGGAGCGAAGCGACGTCGCGGAGACCCTGGGATCCATTCCTTGAAATCTCCGGAAGAATGCAACGGCGCTGAATGAAGCCGTTCTAATCACTCCTTCGTGCCCCCTCCGTCCACCGGTTCCGGCCCGTTGCGACGCCTCGATGTCGCGGCATGGAAGGATGACGAAACGAAGCCTTTCACGCCGACTGCACCGGATCGAGCGTGACCTTGTAGAGCTCGTTGTCGTCGCGATCCATCAGCCGCACCGTCATCTGTTCAGTGGCGCCATCGATGTCGACAAGGCCGAAGAATTGCAGGCCGGCCGAAGGTGGCAGATTCTGCCCCTGCTCGGCGGTTGGCGCCTTGATGAATTTCAGCTCCGGACCGAAGGTCATGTCGAAATCATTGGGACCGAACGTGCCGGCGTGAAGAGGACCCGAAACGAATTCCCAGAACGGATTGAAGTCCTGGAACTGCGCCTTATCAGGATTGTAGTAGTGCGCCGCCGTGTAGTGCACGTCGGCGGTAAGCCAGACGGTGTTGGTGATGCCGGCATTCTTTATATAGCGAAGGAGGTCGGCAATCTCCAGCTCGCGGCCTTTAACCGGACCATTGTCGCCATTGCTGATGGCCTCGGCGCCGGCCTTCTTGGTGGCGTCGTTCCAGACGACGAGACCGAGCGGCATGTCGGCGGCGATGATTTTCCAGGTCGCGTTGGAGTTTGCCAGTTCGCGCTTCAGCCATTTCATCTGCTGTTCGCCGAGGATGCGCGATTGCGGCGTCACCGTATCCTGCATGCCAGGACCATTGGAGCCGCGATAGGAACGCATGTCGAGGAAAAACACGTCGAGCAGCGGCCCGTAGGCGATCTTGCGATAGACGCGGCCCGGTTCCGACGGCTCGTAGCGGATCGTCGTCATCTCGTGGAAGGCGCGTGCCGCGCGTGCCGCCAGCACATGGATGTTTTTTTCCGAGTAGCGGTCGTCGGCGCTCAGGTCCTTCGAATCCGACCAGTTGTTCACCACCTCGTGGTCGTCCCACTGGTAAAAGGTCGGGCAGATGGCATTGAGCCCCAACACGTTCCTGTCCATCATGTTGTATTTCCACTGACCCCGGTACTCGTCCAGCGTCTCGGCAACCTTGCGCTTTTCGTCGATGAGGACGTTGTTCTTCCACTTGCTGCCACCGGAAAGGTCGACCTCGTCCTTCATCGGGCCGTCGGCATAGATGGTGTCGCCGGAATGCAGGAAGAAGTCGGGCGTATGCTTGCCGATCGTGGCATAGGTCTTCATGCCAGTGTCGTCGATGCCCCAGCCTTGGCCGGCGGTATCGCCCGACCAGGCGAAGCGAATGTCGCGCTTCGAGGCCGGCGCCGTCCGGAAGCGGCCGACGATCGGCTCGGAGACGGCGTTGATGTCCGCGAGATCGGCCGCGGTCATGCGGTAGAAGATGTCCTGGTCGGAGGCGAGGTCGTGAGCAGCCGCTTTACCGTGTAATCGCTGGCCGGCGACGTATCGAGCGGCGCAAGACGGACGGCGTTGGCGAAATCTTCCGTCGACGACACTTCGAACATCACGCGCGAAGGGCGGTCGGTGCGAGTCCACACCACGCCGCTGGTTGCGTCGACATCGCCCGACTGGATGCCATGGGTGAAGGCGGGCCGCTGATTGGCGCGCGAATAATAGGGAAGCGCGAGGCCCGATACGCCGACGAGGCCGGCGCAACCGGCGGCACGTCGTCGGCGTCAGCGCCGTAGCGCACCATGCCGATCGAAGCCGGACGCTCCGGCACCAGCAGCCAGACCAGCGG
>NZ_RZSU01000028.1:0-74050 GCF_003997585.1 Mesorhizobium sp. M5C.F.Cr.IN.023.01.1.1
AACAACCTGCGGACGGCGTTGATCTCCGTCAGATCGAGGTGTTCATCCACATCGCTCATTTTGCTTTCCTACCCCATCAAGCATAGAAAACCGGCGGACAGCAGCAGCCACATGTCATCCATAAAGCGCAATGCCAGCGCTGGGAGTTTCGTAACAATTGCGCCATGGCGAATACACGGGACGGCAGGTCGCGCACAAACCCGCTCGTCATCCTTTAGCACTGACGCCCCCCGCACATGGTCGAATATTCCATCTGCTATTTGGCCGCTTCGGGTTCGTTCTACGACCTCTTATCGGACCAAAATCATCCTCGTTATGGCGCCAGCCGCGGGCTGGGGCCAACACCGCACTCAGCATCGGACACCGCGGCGGTGACGTTGTTCTCACCTACTATAGCCGGAGCGAGGACGCTTGGGCCGTCGTCGCGGAGACAGGCAACGGGGTTGCAGGGCGGGAGCGTCTGCTCCTTAGAGCGGACCTGCTGTCTCGGCCAGCGCATCTGCCTGGCACGTCCAGCCCTCTGGGTCGTGTAGATGGCGTGATATCGGTTTCATTCGGCAGCTTCGGCCTTCGCTGCCGGCGCAATTCGCGCGGCGCAGTATTTGAACTCCGGGATCTTGCCGTAGGGGTCCAGCATCGGGTTGGTGAGCATGTTGGCCGGACTTTCGTTGAAGCAGAACGGCATGAACACCATGCCGTCGGCGACCTCCCGATCGGCGCGGAGGATGGCGTCCACCGTCCCGCGCCGCGTCTCGACCGCAATCATCTCCCCTTGGCGTAGGCCGCGCCGTTTGATCTCATAAGGGTTCATCGCGGCGATGCCGTGTGGCTCGATCGCGTCCAGCACGCCCGCCCGGCGCGTCATGGCGCCGGTGTGCCAATGCTCGAGCAGGCGGCCGGTGGTGAGCACCAGTGGAAACTCTTCATCGGGCACCTCGTCGGGCGGTAGCAAATCGGCCGGCACGATGCGGCCGCGTCCGTCCGCGGTCGGGAATCCGGACGAGAAGATGATTTCGTTGCCAGGCTTGTCGGGACCGTCGGCCGGATAGACAACCGATCCCTCGCGATCGACGCGGTCCCAGGAGATGTGTTTGAGCGAAGGCATGACGCCGGCCATCTCGGCATAAACATCCGAGACGTGGCCGTAATTCCAGTCTAGACCGATGCGCCTCGCCAGTTCGACGATCAGTTCCCAGTCCTGACGCGCTTCGCCTGGCAGTTCGAGCGCTGGACGCCCAATCTGCACCTGCCGGTTGGTGTTGGTGTATGTGCCGAGCTTTTCGGCATGCGCCGAGGCCGGCAGCACCACATCTGCGTGCCAAGCGGTCTCGGTCAGGAAGATGTCCTGCACCACGAGATGGTCGAGCATGGCCAGTGCTTGCCGGGCATGGGTTTGGTCCGGATCGGACATGGCGGGGTTCTCGCCCATTATGTACATGCCCTTGATTTCGCCTTCATGGATGGCGTCGATGATTTCGACGACCGTCAGGCCCCGTTTCGGGTCCAGCGTCTGGCCCCAAAAATTCTCGTATGCGCCGCGGATGTCGATGTTCTCGACCGATTTATAGTCGGGGAAATACATCGGGATGAGCCCGGCGTCGGATGCGCCCTGCACGTTGTTCTGGCCGCGCAGCGGGTGCAGGCCGGTTCCCGGCCGGCCGACATGTCCGGTGATCAGCGCCAGAGCGATCAGGCAGCGCGCATTATCGGTTCCGTGTGTGTGCTGGGAAATGCCCATGCCCCAAAAGATGATCGACCGCTCGGCGGTCGCGTAGGTGCGGGCGACGTCGCGCAGCACGCTCGCCTCGATACCGCATACCTCAGCCATCGCTTCGGGCGAAAAATCCTTCACCTTGGCCTTCAGCGCCTCGAATCCGGAGGCGTTGGCCTGGATATACTGCTCGTCGTAGAGCTTTTCCTCAATGATGACGTGGATCAGCGCGTTCAGCATGGCGACGTCGCTGCCGGCCTTGAACCGCAGCGAATGCGACGCATGGCGCATCAGGTCCTGGCCGCGCGGGTCAATGACGATCAGCTTGGCGCCGCGCTTGGCCGCCTGCTTGAAATAGGTCGCGGCGACCGGATGGTTGGTGGTCGGCCGCGCGCCGATGACGATGATGCATTCGGCCTTCAGTGCGTCGTTGAAGGGCGCCGAAACCGCTCCCGAACCGACGCCTTCCATGAGTGCTGCCACCGACGATGCGTGGCACAGCCGCGTGCAATGGTCGACATTGTTGGTGCCGAAGCCTTGGCGCACCAGCTTTTGGAACAGATAAGCCTCTTCGTTGGAGCCTTTCGCCGAGCCGAAGCCGGCCAGCGCCTGCCCGCCATGATCCTTGAGAATGCGCTTCAGCCCGCCGGCGGCGCGCGCGAGCGCCTCTTCCCAGGTAGCCTCGCGAAACACGGTCAGCGGATCGACGCCGCGCATGTCCAAATCGCCGGATTTCGGGGCGTCGTCGCGGCGGATCAGCGGCTTGGTCAGCCGTTCAGGCGACATGGCATAATCGAAGCCGAAACGCCCCTTGACGCAGAGCCGGTTCTCGTTGGCATAGCCGTTACGGCCATCGACCTGGACGATCTTGTTGTCCTTGACGGCAACGCTGGTCTGGCAGCCGACGCCACAGAAGGGGCACAGCGTGTCGATGACCTTGTCGAATTCCTGGATGACGCGGGTCTTGCCTGCCTTGTCCATCAGCGACTTTTCGTAGAGCGCGCCGGTCGGGCAGGCCTGCACGCATTCACCGCAGGTGACACAGGTCGACAGGCCCATCGGATCGTGCATGTCGAAGACGGGAAGCGAGTGATTGCCGCGCTCGGCCATGCCGATCACATCGTTGACCTGGACCTCGCGGCAGGCCCGCACACAGGCGCCGCAAGTGATGCAGGAATCGAGATTGACGGCGATGGCGGGATTAGTGATGTCGAATTCCGGCCGAACATCGTCGCTGGCAAATTTTGAGCTATAGCGATCGCCGGAAATCCCCATCGAACCAGCCCACTGCCAGAACATCGACTGCTGATCCGGACCGTCGGCCGCCGGCCGCATATTGCTGGCGAGAAGCTCGAACACCATCTCGCGCGATTTCCTGGCCCGTTCGGTATCCGTCTTCACCACCATTCCGGCGGAAGGTTTGCGAATGCAGGAGGCCGCGAGCACCCGTTCGCCCTCGACGTCGACCATGCACGCGCGGCAATTGCCGTCTGGCCGATAGCCCGGCATATCGACATGGCACAGATGGGGTATCCTGGTGCCTTCGCGCTTTGCAACGTCCCAAATGGTCTCGTCGTCAGCGGCTGTGACCGTTTTACCGTCGAGGGTGAATGTGACGCCATCTGCCATTTCAAAGATCATCCCTAAAATGCGTCAAAAGGTGATTGACCGGATTCGGCGCCGCCTGGCCGAGACCGCAGATGGAGGAATCGCGCATCACTGTTTCAAGGTCGCGCATCGCCGTCTCGTTGGGCACGCCCTTCTCTTTCAAGAGCGTAACCAGCTTTTCGGTTCCTTCCCGGCACGGCGTGCATTTCCCGCAACTCTCATGCCTGAAGAAATTCATGAGATTGAGGGTCACATCCTTGATGTTGTCGGCTTGCGAAAGCACGACCACCGCATGTGAGCCGACAAAGGCGCCCTGCTTGGCGAGTTCGCCCCCGAAATCCAGTTCAATGTCGCCCATCGACGCCGGAAGGATGCCCCCCGAGGCTCCACCTGGCAGATAGGCCTTGAATTCGTGCCCGTCCGCCATGCCGCCGCAATAATCCTCGATCAGTTCGCGCACGGTCACGCCGGCCGGGGCCAGCTTCACACCGGGCTCCTTCACATGTCCGGAAACCGACCAGGAGCGAATTCCCTGATGGCCGGGCTTGCCCTGCGCGGCGAACCATTCGGGCCCCTTCTCGACGATGTCGCGAATCCACCACAGCGTCTCGACATTGTGGTTGAGTGTCGGGCGTCCGAAAAGGCCTACTTCGGCAATATAGGGAGGCCGGTGGCGGGGCATGCCGCGCTTGCCCTCGATGCTTTCCAGCATCGCGCTTTCCTCGCCGCAAATATAGGCGCCGGCGCCGCGCCGCAGTTCGATGAAGCCGGTCTTGACGATGCCGGCCGCCTCGAGCGCCGCGATCTCGGCGCGCAAAATGGCGAGCACGGCTGGGTATTCATCGCGCATGTAGAAATAAATGCGCTCGGCCTCCACCGCGTAGGCAGCGATCAGCGCCCCTTCTAAGGTACGATGCGGATCGCTTTCAAGATAGACGCGGTCCTTGAAAGTGCCAGGCTCGCCTTCGTCGCCATTGATCGACATCAGCCGCGGCCCTGGATAGGCGCGCACGAAGCCCCATTTCTTGCCGGCCGGAAAGCCGGCGCCGCCGAGACCGCGCAGACCGGCGTGCTCCATGATTTCGATAATGGCATTCGTGGTCAGCACGCCATCGCGCACTTTCTGCAAAAGCTGATAACCACCGGCAGCGCGATAGGCATCCAAGCCGACATAGTCAGGCGCGGCTGCGCTGGTGTCCCCGTCTCTCGCCATCGCCAACAGCTTGTGGCTTGTCGCGTGGTCGACTTCGCGGTCGCCGACGCGTGCTGCTGGGGCGGTGGCACAGCGGCCCATGCAGGGCGCACGCATGACGCGGATGGTCTGCGGGTCGGCGTCGGTGGCCAGTTCGCCAAACAGGTGTTCCGCGCCCGCCAGCATGCAGCTTATCGATTCGCAAACCCGGATTGTCAGCGGCGCGGGCCGCGCCTCGCCTTCCTTCACGATATCGAAATGGTCGTAGAAGGTCGCGACCTCGTAAACCTCCACCTGGGACAGGCGCATGTCCTCGGCAAGCGCTCGCAGATGCGCGGCCGACAGACAACCGTAGTGGTCTTGGATCAGATGCAGGAACTCGATCAAGAGATCCCCGCGCCGTTCGCGATGGCCAAGAAGTTCCCGGACCTCGGCCAGGGCAACATCATCCAGCGCCCGCCCTTTGGGTCCGCGATCCGGGGACCGCCGTTGCTGCATTGTCATCCTCTCTCCTCCCGGGGCGAACCCTTCGTCTGAGGAAGGCGGCTCAAGCCACCATATCGTTGTCAGTTTCCCGCATTACAGGTTCAAGTGAGCCGTATCTGCCCTTGAGCCCGGCGCACCTTGAATCAAGGACCTGGCACACGAGTTGAAGCAATGCCGGTCCGGCAATTTTTAGCATCCCGGGGGCGCCGCGACAGAACTGATCTGCGCCCTGATTTGTCGCACGGCTTATACCGGGGCAGCTTGCGCCCTCACGATCAAGAAAATGATGTGGTCCCCATCCCGTTCCATCGCCTCCAGGCGGTCGCCCGTGTCGTTGATCAGATTGGGAATGTCTATGGCCGCCAGCGGATCGGTGCAACGGACCTCAAGACGCTCGCCTGGCCTTATGCCGCTCAGCGCCTTGCGGGTTTTCAGCGCCGGCAAGGGACATTTCAATCCCGTCAGATCGAGCTGTCTAGTTGTCATGGTGGCGCACCATGGCGGACCGGTCACAGGCCGTCAACGGCCACGGCCTCCCGGCTGTTGCAAATGAGAGCGCCAGGCGTCGCACAGCATTTCTGGCACACTGCGTGCCGCCGGCCCGATGGCGTTCGTCAATTCAGGTCCGAATAGGCAAGGAACTGAACGGTCTGACCCGGCTCAACCTGGGCTATTTCCTCGCCGAGTTCGACAAGGCCCTCCGTTTGAACCAAAGAAGACAGCAGGCCCGCGCCCTCGCGCGGGAATTTGACGGCTTCATATGTGCCGTCCTGCGTCCCACGCAGGCTCACCCGCACATATTCGCGTCGCCCCGGCTTTTTGCGGTAGGAAAAGGCGGCCCGCACAGGCCGCGAAATTATTGGCTGCTGCCGTGCGCCGGCCAGTGCCAAGATCGCGGCGCGCGCAATATGGGCGAATGTGACGAAGCTCGCCACCGGATTTCCGGGCAGCCCAATGAAGGCTGTTCCCCTGATCACCCCCATGGCGACGGGCCGGCCGGGTTTTATGGCCACCCGCCAGAATACCAGGGTGCCCACATTCTCTACGGCGGCCTTGACGCAGTCGGCCTCCCCGGTCGAGACCCCGCCGGACGCCAGGATCAGGTCTTGCCCTGGGGCAGCCTCGCTCAGCACATCCGCGATCAGGCTGCTGTCGTCAGTCAGAATGCCCAAATCGGTGGTCTCGCAGCCCAATCTTGCGAGCATGGCCATCAGCATGAAACGGTTCGAATCGAAAAGCTGGGCCGGTCCCCGGACATTTCCCGGCGCGACGATCTCGTTGCCGGTCGAGAAGATCGCGACGCGAATTTTGCGCCGCACATCGACCTGCGTCATGCCGAGAGCCGCGGCGAGCGCAACATCCTGCGGGCGCATGCGCTGGCCGGCCTGCAAGACCACCTTGCCTGCTGCGACGTCCTCGCCCGCCGGCCGCACGTTGGCTCCCCTTTTCAGGCCGGGCGGAAGAATGACCCTGCCGGTCTCGTCGACACGGACATCTTCCTGCATGTAAACCGTGTCTGCCCCCTCCGGCAGCGGAGCGCCGGTGAATATGCGTATGGCTTGTCCGGGCGCGGCGGGCCGATCCGGCGCCACCCCAGCCTGGATCCTGTCGCTCACGAGGAAAGCTTTTTCAGCAGTTCCCGGCAGGTCGTCGCCGCGCAGTGCATAGCCGTCGACGGCTGAGTTGGTGAAAGGCGGCAGGGGCAGCGGCGCCACTAAATCTCGGGCCAGGACTCGCCCATCGGCAATCGCCAGCTGGATGGTTTCGGTCCCGTCAACAACGGTCAGCCGTGAAGCAATCAGTGCGGCGGTATCATCGACCGATCGCATCGGGCCGCCGAAAGCGAAGCAGTCGTCTGAAAGTTGCGCCATCGAGCCTTCAGCCTCTGTGGATCTGGCCGAACCGGCAGCTCGGCGCCATCCGGCAAGCCCAGTCTGCGCTTATAGGCGCTTTTGTCGACCGGCCTTCGTTTGAACAGGGTATATAGTAGACGTCAAGCCGAAGGTAAGGCATCCACCCCGGCGAGCGGGATTGCAAGTTTCAAGAGAGCGCCATGCAGCAGATGAAAAGCCGACCAGACCCCGCCATCATCATGCCGAACCCGGAGGACATCCGATTGACCGAACAGGTCAGCGGCATCGATCATACGGGCGCCGCTATTCAAGTCCGCGTCCCCGTCGAACGCCCGCTGACGCTCTATCTGAATGCGCAGGAGATCGTAACGATGATGACGATCAGCGACTATCCCGAATATCTGGCACTGGGCTACCTGCTCAATCAGAATATGCTCAAATTCGACGACGTCGTAACCGAAGTCGAATATGACGACGACCTGCAAGTTGTGATTGTTCGTACCGAGCGCAACACGAATTACGAGCAGAAGCTCAAGAAACGGACGCAGACTTCAGGCTGCGCGCAAGGTACGGCTTTCGGCGATCTTCTCGAGGCGCTCGAGAAGACCGCTCTGCCGGCAGCCGTACTGCACACCTCCTGGCTTTACCAAATGACCCGCACGATCAACACGACGCCGTCGCTCTATCTTGAAGCGGGCGCGATTCATGGCTGCGTGCTTTGCAAGGAAGGCACGCCGATTTGCTATATGGAGGATGTCGGGCGCCACAATGCCGTCGACAAGATCGCCGGCTGGATGTATCGCCACGGCATCGATCCGGCCGACAAGATCCTTTATACGACGGGCAGGCTGACCTCGGAAATGACGATCAAGACGGTTCGAATGGGCATTCCGATCCTCGTCTCACGCTCCGGTTTCACCGCCTGGGGCGTGGATTTGGCGCGTCAGGCAGGCTTGACGCTCGTCGGCCGGGCGCGCGGCAAGCGGTTCGCCGTGCTGTCGGGCGAGGATCGGATCGTCTTCGACCAGGACCTCGCTTCCGTCGACGAGGAAGCTCCTCGTCACAGACGCAAGGGAGCCGCCGATGGCGAATGAGAAGGTGCCCACCCTAGGCGTCGTTCTCGCCGGGGGGCTCGCCCGGCGCATGGGCGGTGGCGACAAATCCATGCGTCAGATCGACGGACTGACGATCCTCGATCGTGTCCTCGATCGCCTCGGCCCGCAATGCGACGGGCTCTTGCTGAATGCCAATGGCGACCCCGCCCGCTTTGACCGCTTTCGCCTTCCAGTCGTCGCCGACCCGGTCGACAACTATCCGGGGCCGCTCGCTGGCGTGCTTGCGGGCCTCGACTGGGCTGAGGAGAACAGGCCCGACGTCGAATGGATCGTCAGCGTCGCGGCGGACTGTCCTTTTTTGCCGCGCGACCTTGTCGAACGGCTGCATCGGGCGCGCATGGCGAAAGGTGCGGATCTGGCGGTGGCGATGTCAGCGCATCGGACGCATCCTGTCATCGGACTCTGGCAAGTTGCGATGCGCGATGAGTTACGCCATGCACTCGTCGAAGAGGGCATTCGCAAGATCGACCTCTGGACGGCTCGCTACCAGGTTGCCACCGCGTCCTGGCCTGCCAAGCCGGTGGATCCATTCTTCAATGTCAACACGGTCGAAGATTTTGTCGAGGCGGAACGGCTCTGGCACCTTAGCCAGGTCGGGTAAAACCCATCCGCTCGATCCCCTCGTTGAATTCAGGCGAAGTGAGCGCGGCAAGGAAGGCCTGCACCGCCGGTCGCTCTCTGCGGGCAGAGACAAGCGCGAAATCATAATGCTCTTCCTTGAGCGCAATGAAACCGAGCCCGGCTGATTGCGCCACCGGCGCAATCGTGACGCCCCAGTCTGCTCGGTTCTGTGCCACGGCCGCCGCGACGGCATTGTGCGAGCGGGGCTGGTTCCAATATCCGTCGGGCCGCGCCGGACCAAGCAGTTGGTCGATCAGGATGCGCGTACCCGAGCCCTGGTTGCGGTTGACCATCATGCAATTGGGATCGGCGAGTGCGGCACGCACCGCCTCCTGCGGGTCGGCCCCCTGGAAGCGCACGTCGCTCGGGCGGAACACGATGCCCTGCATGCGCCGCCATCCCTCCACGAGTTCGAGGCCGTCGCTCAGGAACGGCGCATTGTAGCTTTGCGTCTTGGTGTCGAAGAGGTGGATGGGCGCGATATCGCACTCGCCTCGCTTTGCCGCGGCCAGGCCGCCCAGGCTCCCGACCGCGATAGACCGCACCGTCAGGCCGGCGCGAAACAGAATGCCCACAACGAGATCCAGGCCCGTGCAGTTGCTGCCGATCACCACGAGATCGGGAACACGGACGTGCGGTGTGAACAGCGTCACCGACGCCTCGCTTCCGGCAGGCATATTGTCGGCTAAAGCTTCGATGCTGATGAAGCCATCCGCCTGGGCAAAAGACGTTATCGCCCCCGAGCCCTTGCCAGTGGGATAGGCGACCAGCCCCTGCTCACCCTCGACCAGCGATACCATCACGAACTCCGTGCGGCCGAGTTCAGAAGGAATACGCAGCGGAACCTTTGCCGTGACCTTCGCTTCCGTCCGAGGCGGCAGGCCCGCGATGCGGCGCAGCAAAGGTAGGATCATGTCGTGGAAAGTGAACATGGCCGAAGTCGGAAATCCCGGCAGCACGACGACCGGCTTGCCGTCGCAAACGGCGAGACAAAGCGGCTTTCCCGGCTTCAGCGCCACGCCATGGGCAACGATGCCGGGCGCACCGAGACGGTTCACGATGCGGTGGCTGACATCACCCGCGCCCTTGGACGTCCCGCCCGACAGTATCAGCACGTCATGGGCCGCTAGCGCCTCGCGCATGGCGGCTTCCAGCTTGGCTTCGTCATCCGGATACGCGCCGAGAAAGCTCGCCTCGCCGCCACTTTCAGTTATCGCGGCGCTGACGATTGCGCCATTGGCGTCGTAAATGCCGGCGGGCCGCAAAGTGTCGCCCGGTTGGACAAGTTCGTCGCCAGTCGACAATACTGCCACGCGAAGCTTGCGCGCCACCGTCACCAGCGCAATTCCGCAAGCGGCAAGCATGCCGATTTCTCGTGAGCCGATCACCGTTCCGGCGCGCAGCAGAACCTCACCGCGGGCAATGTCGGATCCGGCATGCGAGATGAACTGGCCGGGCGAGGCTCCGCGCCTGACCTCGATGGCATCACCTTCGGTTGGTTGAGTGTGCTCCACCATGACGATGGCATCGGCGCCGCGCGGCACGGGCCCGCCCGTCGAGATGGAGGTGGCGGTGCCTGCGAGCACAGGTATTTGCGGGGCGACACCGCAGGCGATAGTTTCGTGGTTGAGCAGGAGCCTGGCAGGAAGGGCCTCCGATGCGGTGGCCATGTCGGCGGCGCGCACGGCAAAACCATCGACGTTCGAACGGTCGAAGGGCGGCACGTCGATAGGAGCCGTGACATCATCGGCAAGCGCCAGCCCAAGGGCATCCGCAAGCATCAGCTCTTCGGTTGGAATCGTTCGCGGCGATAGCGCCGCCTCAAAACGGGCGAGCGCCTCGTCGCGCGACAGGACCGTCAGGAACTGCTCCTGGCCGGTATCTTGGCGGGTGGATCTGGTCATGACTTACTCATCTGGGATCATCGAAGACAAGGGCGCCGACAGGTGTTCCCGCAGCACACCCCTCACTGCCGCCTGGGATAGCAAGCCATGCATCCGCAATGCGGATCGCGTCCAGGGAAAAATCTCCTATCGCAAGTGGCCCCCATCTGTCTTGTTCCTGCTTCAGGAGGACGATCTCGGCCAGCCCGACCGTAGAGGAGATTTTTCGCTCCAGCGCCAGGACCGTCTCTCGCCGGGCGTTCCTGCCCGACAGGCGATCGATAGCCGGCTGAACCAGCGCAAGAAAGGCGGCAAAGGCCTGATCGGGCGCGCCGGGCAGAGCAATGATCGGGACCGCGTCGAGCCGGCCGATCGCCGCGGTTCGGCCGGGCTGCAGCGCTATGTTGTGGGCGATGAGCGCGCCGCGCGCCGCAAGCGCGTCGGCTGTTGCGTCGGCGCGACCCGCACCAGTGCCTCCAATCAGGATGATCAGATCGCCGGCTGCACTCGCAAGGGCCTGGGCGACGGATCTGGCGTCGCGCCTAACCGTTTCGATATCGAACACCGTCGCGCCAGAGGCTCTTGCGAGGTCGGCGACAAGATGCGCCGTGAAAGTATCGCTCGCCGGCGCGGCGACATCGATCAGGCGCACCTCCGGCGCCCGCACCGCAATTTCGCCAATCCCTACATTTCGCACGGCTAGGAGGTCTGCGGCTGACAGCCTGTGCCCTGCAATAATGAGCGGTCGGCCCGCCTCCATGTCCTCGCCAGCGCGTCGCACGCCCTGGCCCGGTGCTGCTTCCTCGAGCGCCTGGGGCATCGGCCCGCTGCAATCGATAAGATCGGCATCGAGAACGCAATCGCATCCCTCCGGCATGGCGCCGCCTGCCTCTACCCAGACCGGAATTGCCATCAGCGGCAGCGGCGAGTAGGCCGACGCACCGGCAAGATCGAGCGCGCGACACGCCCAGCCATCTGTCTTTGCCGTGTCGCGGATGGGCTGCGGATATGCCAGGGGCGGCATAGCGGCCCCAATCTTCCCAAGCGTCTGGTGAAGCGGCAAAAGAGTGGGCGCAACCGGCACCACCCCGTCGAGGAGAGCGGCGACAGCCGCTTCGAGACCGGTCAGCGCGCCGATGGAAGGCTGCATTCTCGTCATGTCCGATGATGGGGCAGATGCGAACCGCTTTGCAACCGACTTCAGAAGCGCTCCTGCTCAGCGTTCGGGAAGAAGAGTTGCTGGCCGTCAATATTGTATTCGCCAATCGCCTGCTGTCCTTCAGGCGAGATCAGCCAATCTATGAAGCGTTGGCCGGGTTCAGCCTTGACGCTCGGATGCCTCGCGGGATTCACAAGCATGACGCCGTACTGGTTGAACAGCCTTTTGTCGCCTTCGACCACGATCTCCAGTTCGCCGCGGTTCTTGAACGCCAGCCATGTGGCGCGATCGGAAAGCACATAGGCATCCATGGCGCTGGCTGTATTGAGCGCAGCGCCCATGCCCTGCCCTATCTCCTTGTACCAGGGCCCCCTCATCACCGCGATATCGACGCCTGCCGTCTTCCAAAGTCCGAGTTCTGCAAAGTGGGTTCCGGATTTGTCGCCGCGGGAAACAAAAACAGCTTTTTTGCTCCGGATCGATCTCAAGGCGACTGCGATGTCCGGCGAACCCTTGATGCCGGCCGGGTCGCTTCTGGGCCCGATCAGGACGAAATCATTGTACATCACATCGAATCGTCTCACGCCAAAGCCTTGCTGGACGAATTTCTCCTCCTGCTCCCTGGCATGGACCAAGACCACGTCTGCATCTCCCCGGCGGCCGGCGTCGAGGGCCTGGCCGGTTCCCTGCGCGACCACCCTCACCTCGATACCGGACTTCGTGGCGAACAAAGGCAGTATGTGGTCGAAAAGGCCGGAATCTCGCGTCGAGGTCGTCGAGGCCACTACAATCGAGCGCTCCTGCCCGCCGGCCAATGCGCCGCTGGAGGCGAGGGAAGTCAAAATGACCGCAATTGCGGCAAACAGTCGAGGGTTGAGCACTTCCGCAGTCAAAGGACGAGCTCTCCTTGGATAAAGGCGGCAGCTTCTGCGGATGAGGGGCGATCAAAAAAATCAGCGACGCTGGCGTGCTCGCACAGTCGGCCGCAAACGAGGAAGACGACATCTTCCGCGAGCCGGCGCACCTGCCCGAGATCGTGCGAAGCCATGACGATCTTTGTGCCTGATTGGGAGGCCATGAGGATGATCTCCTCGACATGGCGGGTAGCCGCGGGATCGAGGCTGGCAGTGGGCTCATCGAGCAGCAGGATCTCGGGTTCGCGCGCCAGTGCGCGGGCAAGCGCCACGCGCTGTTGCTCGCCGCTGGATAAGCGCCGCGCAGGTCGCGCCGCCAGGCCCAGAAGGCCCACACGGTCGAGAAGTTCCTCGGTGCGCGCCGCGCGACGGTGGCGCGGACAACCAGCTTGCGCCAGTCCGTAGGCCACGTTGGCGGCGGCGGAGCGGCGCAGCATAACCGGTTTCTGGAGCAGCATTGCCCGGCGCCCTAGCCCGCGATCGGTGCGCCCACCCCAGCTCACAGTTCCTGCGGAAGGCGCGGCAAGTCCCATGCAAACCCGAAGCAGTGACGTCTTACCCGCCCCGTTGGGACCGAGCACGAGTGTCGGCGCGCCAGGAGTAATCGCTAGGTTCACGCGGTTAAGCATTGTCGTGGCGCCGGCGCTGAGCGAGACGCGGTCCAGAATGAGAGGAAGGTCGGCAAGCGAGGCACGCATCATCAAGCCACCCGTTGCTCCGACCACAATCGCAGGCCCCAGGCAGCGGCATTGATGGCAAGAATGAGGCCGATCAGGATGACGCCGAGCCCCATCGCGAGCGGCAGGTCTCCCTTTGAGGTTTCGAGCGCGATCGTGGTCGTCATGGTTCGGGTAAAGCCCTCTATGTTGCCGCCGACGATCATTACTGTGCCGACTTCGGCCGCCGCCCGCCCGAAGCCGGCGAGCATTGCGGTAATGAGGCTGAAACGGCTGTCCCACAAGAGCGTCGCCACCCTGCCTGTCGGACCGACGCCCATCGCTGTCAGTTCGTCGCGATATTCGCGCCACAAATCCTCGATGGTCTGGCGCGTCAGAGCCGCGATGATAGGCAGGACGAGAAGCGCCTGCGCGATGACCATGGCGGCCGGTGTGAACAGCAGGCCGAACTCGCCGAGCGGCCCTGATCGGGATAACAGCAGGTAAACGGTCAGGCCGACGACAACGGGCGGCAGGCCCATGAAGCCGTTAACGAGTACGACGAGCGCGGAACGTCCCGGAAAACGCGTCAGTGCCAGCAACGCCCCGAGCTGCAGTCCCACGACGGCCGCAATTGCAACGGCGGCCAGGGTGATGGTTAGCGAAAGACGCACTATCGAGATCAGCGTCGCGTCGCCGTTCGCGATGAGCTGCCATGCACTTAGGCCTTCTGACATTCCCTTTCACCTGCGCCGCGTCATCCTGCTATTTCTGCTGCATTCCTTCCGCATTCGTCAAACAATTGAACTTGCGCAGGAATATGCATAATATTGCAGGATGGATTTGCTGACGACTGCGGAGGCCTCAGACTATTTGCGCCTGGGCGAGCGCAAGCTTTACGAACTGGTCGCCAAAAACAGGATCCCGTGCAGCAAAGTAACGGGCAAGTGGCTGTTTCCGCGCACCGAACTTGACCGGTGGGTTCTCTCGGGATTGGCGCATCCTGAGGGAATGATTCCGCCCGAGCCGCCGCCCATAGTCGGCGGTAGCCAAGACGATCTGCTCGAATGGAGCCTTCGCCAGGCAGGCTCCGGCCTCGCCTCGCTGACCGAGGGGACGGGAGCCGGCGTTGCGCGTCTCTTGCGTGGCGAAGTCGCCGCTGCGGCGATCCATTTCCACAATGATGCGGCTGATCCCAATGTGGAGGCCGCGCGCGCAATGCCGCGGCTGCACGATGCGGTGCTGATCGGTTTCACGCGGCGCGAACAGGGCCTGCTGCTGCCGCCGGGCAACCCCCGATCGCTCAACAGCCTGGCCGATGTCCTTGAAAGCGGCGCCAAAATGGCGGTGCGTCAAACCGGGGCCGGGGCCCAAATGCTGCTGGATGTCTTGGTCGCGCGCACCGGCGCCAGCCAGAAGCGGTTGAACTGGCTCGCGCCGCCATGCCTGACAGGGCCAGATCTCGCAGCCGCGATCCGGACCGGGAGGGCCGATTGCGGCATCGCCACACGCGCCGCCGCGCGCGCCGCCGGCCTAGAGTTCGTATCATTGGCGTGGGAGAATTTCGATCTGCTGATGCGGCAGCGAACCTATTTTCAGCCTTCGATCCAGGCGCTGATCCGCCTCATGGCTCAGGACAGCTTCGCCCGGCGCGCCGCAGAACTCACGGGGTATGACATGAGCCCGGCCGGGCAGGTCCGGTTCTTCCATTGAGATTGGGTGTCAATGGGGCGCCAGGAGCGCCGCCGCACCTATTCAGCCAAGGTCGATTTCGCCTTCGACGACGTGGTGCAGACCGGCGCGTTCAGCCGTAATCACGGCCCTCACAGTCAGGCGCCCCTGCCCTTTCAGTCCCCCATCCGCCACGGCCTTTTCGATCGCCTGCTGCGAGGTTACGCCGACCTGCTTCAGGAATTTGCGCATCGACACGTTGAAGGGATCGGTTTCCATGTTTTGGGTCATATGATTGCCTCTAATAGCTGTGACGGTGCGGCTGGTCGGGTTGCGATCGCATGCTGCTCTCCGGCGAAGGCGCTGCCGGCCAGCGGAACACGGAAACGTACGATGCGCAATGCATAAGACGCTGGCAATAGCTTTGCTCGCTGCTGTTTTCCTCGCCGGCGCGACGACACATGGCGCGGAACTGCGCGGGCATGGCGGTCCCGTGCGGGCGATTGCTGTGGCGCCGGACGGGAAGACGGTGGCAACCGGCAGTTTTGACACCAAGACGATCATCTGGTCGCTGGAGACCGGCGAAGCGCGCGACGTGCTGCTCTTTCATGAAGGTGAGGTAAGTGCTGTGGCTGCGCTGCCGAACGGGCGCTTTGCCAGTGCGGGTGCGGATGGTCGCATCGCGATCTGGCAAACCGGCCGAGGCGATCCGGCCGACATTCTGGAGGGTCACACCGGACCTGTCGCCGACCTCGAACTGTCACCCGACGGATCGATGCTGGCTTCGGCGTCCTGGGACACCACCGTCCGGCTCTGGCCCCTTGCTGGTGGGCAAGCGCGCGTCCTCGAAGGCCATGGCGCAAACGTCAATGCACTCGCCTTCCTGGCGGACGCAACCCTCGTCAGCGCCGGCTATGACGCCACAGTCATCTTTTGGCCGAGCCAGGCTGGGGCGGCGCCGGTTCGGACCGTCATGCCGACGCCGCTCAACACGCTGGTAAGAGCGCCCGGCGACCGCCTGTTCGTCGGAGGTGCGGACGGGCGGGTACGGTTGCTCGATCGACGCGGCAAAGTGCAGTTGGAAGTTCAGGTCTTACGCAAACCGGTGATTGCTCTCGCCGCTACGCCAGACGCGAACTATCTCGCCGCCGCCGGCATCGGTGATGGAATCCTGTTGCTGGACGCTATGAGCCTCTCCACCATCCGCACTCTCGACACATCCCAAGTGGCGGTATGGTCGCTTGCCTTCGCGGCTGGTGGCAAGACGCTTCTGGCTGGCGGCGCCGACCATCTGGTGCGGGAATGGAATATCGAGACGGGCGAGCGCCTTGGGGCCGCTACGGCCGGCGGGGCCGATCCGATGGCCAGATACGCGGGTAACCCGGACGCGGAAGTATTTCGCGCCTGCGTAGCTTGCCATACGCTCGACCCGAAGGACGGCCATCGAGCCGGGCCGACGCTGCATGGCATTTTCGGGCGCAAAATAGCATCCGTGCCGGGTTACCACTATTCGCCCGCTTTCCGAAAGATGGACATCGTCTGGACACCGGAAACAGTGTCAGAGCTGTTCGAGTTGGGTCCGAACGCCTACACCCCCGGCACCAAGATGCCTGAACAGACGATCAGCAACGCCGAGGATCGGGCAGCCCTAATCCGCTTTCTTCAGGCCGAGACACGTACTGACTAGGGCTCAGACCGCCTTATCGCTCGAGCTCTTGCGCTGCCGCAGATAGTCTTCCGTGGTTCGCGGCGGCGAGCGAGCAGGGCCGGCATAAGGATCGAAGCCCTCATTCATGGCCGCATCGACACGGCAATTGTCGCACATCCGTACAAGGTCGAGCCGCCGTGCGTTCTCGCCTGCAAACATCCAGTGTTTGCCTTCGAGCTTGGCGACGATCCGCTCGACAGTGCTCCTTGTGCCGAACGGCTTCGCGCAGCGTATGCAGTTGTACGGCTCCTCTTGCTTTAAGATGCGGCTGCGAGCGCCCCATGCCTGGAAATCCACCTGCGGCGTCAAGGAGATGACCTTCTCCGGGCAGGTCGCGGCGCAAAGGCCGCACTGCACGCAGGCGCTCTCGGAAAAATATAGGGCCGGCTGCTGCTCGTTGTCGGAAAGCGCCCCTGTTGGACAGGCCGAAACACAAGAGAGGCAGAGCGTGCAGCCGTCGACATTGACGTCCAGGCCGCCGAACGGAGCTCCAGCAGGCAACGCCACGCGGTCGACCGGCGTCGGCGCAGCTCGATGGAGCTCGACCATGGTGCTCGTCAGCAAGCTGCGCTTCTTGCCGAGCGGCAGGAATGCCGCCGGACGCCGCGATGCAACGTCTGGGGTAATCAGGTCGAGCGCCGAGGCGAGGATGTCGGGATCGTCCGCTTCGATCAATCCGCAGACCTCCGCACCATAACCGAGAGACCGGCTCAGAAGGTTGCCGATTGCGATGTTTGCGGCGATTCCCGTAAGCTCATGCCTTGGCTTGGCCGAGGACAGCGCCCTTACGGCGCAAGCGCCCCAGGCGACCGGCGCGGTCCACGCCTCGACCCCTAACTGGGTTATCTCGTTCACGGCGACCGGCAGGACATTTGCGGGCAGACCCGCGCCGAACTGGGCGAGAGCGTCGATCAGCGGCTCGCCATGGCCGAGATCATGGAAAAGCACGATCGCATCCAGGCCGCCCGCCTCCCGATAGGTGAACAGAAGCGTCCGCAGCCGCCGGAGCAGCGACTCTGCATCCGGCACGGCGTAGGCCGCAGCACCCGTGGGACATGCCGCCGCGCAGCTGCCGCAGCCGGCGCATACTTCCGCATTGATCGCGACGTGGTTGCCGGCAGGCGTTATCGCCCCTGTCGGGCACAGGTCGAGGCACCGCGTGCAGCCGGTGATGCGCGATCTCGAATGGGCGCACAGATCGGCGGAGAAATCGATGAAGCGCGGCTTGTCGAACTCGCCAACCAAGTCGGCGGCCCTTGCTATGGCAATGGCGACGGAGGCGCGATCGCCGGGATCGGCCTTCACGTAGCCGTCGCGCAATTCATGAGCAGGGAAAAGCGGAACTCCGCCGGAGAGATCAAGGATGATGTCGGCGTTCGAGACCGCTCCATCGCGCGCTACCCCGAAACGAAGCCGCTCGCGCGAAGATGGACTGGGCGCCGCGAAATCGTCGACCGTCAGCTCGAAGGCGCCAAGATGGCCGCGCGCTTTGCGGATCGTGCCCTGCATGACGGGAAAATCCCAGACCCGGTGCGGCGCAATTTCGCGCGGACGGCTAAGCAACACCGTGACGTCCAGCTTCTCGGCGAGTTGCCGGCCCGCATCGATCGCCATCGCGTCGCAGCCATAGACCAGGACGACACCATTGCTCGAAAGCGTAACGAGGGCGGGCGCCGAAGCGGGTTCGGCCGCCATAGCGAGCAGAGCCGCCGCTTTCGGGCCGGCGCCAGCAGCGCCTTGCGACCAGCCCCCTGTCTCGCGAATGTTTGCGAAAACCAGATCGCCTGCGAAACCGAGTTCCTCGGCGAGCTCGCCGAAAAGCGGCGCCTGTTGCGTGCAGCTGATGGTGACTGCTTCGCCGCTGCCCAGTGCGCTGCGCACCCGATCGAGCTCCGCGCCGCAGAACTGGTCCCCCGCCTCGACCCGTGCGCCCGGGCATCCGCGGGCGACGCTGGCGCCGAAGCCCGGCATGCTCCGCTCGCAGGAGCAGACCAGGACCGTGGGTCTTTTGGCCAGGCTCATTCCGACTCCCGTGGCATCTTCCTTGCCCACGCGGTAGCGCCTCTTCCTCGGAAGTATTATAAAGACATTACAGTCGCCGTCATCAAAATATGGATCGGCACTATGCGCCCATCTGTCAGCGACCTCCAACTGCCACCGCCTTACAGCCTCGTGCCGCTGAGAGAGGCAGGCGACGCCTTCGCGCATGCCTGCGCGATCGCGGCGGAGGAAGGCGCAGGCACGCTCGCCTGGGTGCGCCGCTACGATCTGGCCGAATTCGCAGTGGTGCTTGAGCCTGAGGAGCCCCTGGAGGAAGCGCGTCGCGCGATCTATGCAGGCATGAACGCGCTCGCCGATGCGCTTGCGGTCCATGCTCCGCCGTCGCGGCCCATCACCTTCGACTGGCCAGACACTATTCGCGTCGACGGAGTTCTCGTCGGCGGCGCCCGCCTGGGCTGGCCAGAAGGAGCACGGGAGCACGAAATCCCCGACTGGCTCGTCTTCTCCGGCATGATCCGCACCGCCGTCATCCGGGCCGGCGAGCCCGGTCTGCGTCCGCTGCTTGGCGCGCTTGACGAACTAGGCTTCGCTGCGCTCGATGCCGGTGAGATCGTTGCGAGCTTCTCCCGCCATCTGATGGCCGCATTCCACGAATGGAGCGACACCGGCTTCGGTTCGATCGCCAGCCGCTGGCTCGACCGACTGCCCCGAAAGGGCGATGAGCATCCAGAGCTTGCCGGCAATGGGGATCTACTGATTTCCCACAGGACCTCTCAAAGGCTTGGCGAGCGAAAAAGCCTGCCTGAAGCGCTTGCCAGACCTTCCTGGCTCGATCCGAGGACGGGAACGCCATGGCTTTGAAGCTGCCGAGAACGATCCGCCTCGATGCTTCGGACACGTTTGTCTATTCGCGCGCTGCAGAACCAGGCGAATGGGCCGTGACCGGCACCTTCCTGTTCTTCGGCGCCGATACGGCCACGCTTTCCGGCAAGGAACGGCAGGCGTTCCGCGCCGGGTTCCTGGGCATTGACAGCTTCGGCTGGTCCACCCTCGTCGTGGTCACGGACGCGACCGCGCATGATCGCGCGGCAGCCGTCGATCGGCTGGCCGAGCAGCTTGTGGTGCGATGCGGTGCGCCGGACATCGAAACGGCGCGCGCCGCCGCCGAAGAGGAGATAGCCTTCGCGCAATCGCTGTGCGAGCACCCGCCGAACACGCTAATTGGGGTCAACCGTACCAGCGAACAGGCCGGCATCCGGGAGTCGTTCCGCACCTTGCATCGTAAGGCGAGCCGGCTGGAGCCGGCAACGGCATTCCGCTTCGTCGAAATCGAGGGCGAAGACGCGTCGGCGGAAAAGTTCGATCTCCTTGCATTCGCCGGGAGGCAGAAGTGAAGGATTTCTGGGTTTCCTCAGGTCATCACCTTCTCGACAGAGATGAGGCCGGGCGCCTGCTCGTGACCGACTCCTTTCTGAAGGCATATTTTGCGCGGCCAGAGCTTCTCCCCCCTGAATCCGCCTGCCCGGCGGAGTTGCGCCTGCATCACGAGCTTTTGATGCATCATCCGCGCCGGCCGGTCGCAAAGGAGGAGATCGCCGCCTTGGAGGATCCGGATGCGCGCGAGAACTGGGAGTTCATGATTGCCTTTCGCGATCATGTGCTGGCCGCTCCCTCACTCGAAGCCGCATACCTCGCGCTGGCGCGCGGCTCGGCGGAAAATATTCCCCCGGTGTTCATGAACCAGCTTGCGCAGGTCGTGCTGCGCAATGCGCTGGATGGTCAGCATGACGCCTGCGTTCTGCGAGCCGCTGAGCTGTTTTATCGGCCGCAACGCGTGACGTCTCACGAGGGGGCTGTGCTTCTCGCCGATGCCGAAATAATTGCACTGCATGAACAGAACCGCCATGCCTCGCCGCTCCTCAACATGCTAGGTGGCCCAGCTGTCACGGAACTCGAGATACTCGACGAGAGGAATCCCGAGAGTTACTTCGCCAGGAGCGACGCTTTCGATATGGTGCTCAAGCTCGGCAGCGCCCGGGGTCCGGCCCGACGCGGCCTTGCGACCGCAATGGAGATTTGGATTCGCCATCTTGTTGCGGTGGGCGTGGAGATCGAGCCGGTGGAGCGGATCGAGGACGAGGACTGGGCCTGGTTCGTCGGCCTCGACGCCGAAGCGACCCGCATCGGCAATACGCTCTGGGCCGGCGGCGAACTCGACCCGGAGACAGCAAAGCGCGTCATTGCACTATTCCGGCTCACCTTTTCCAACATAGGCGAAGTTCAGCCGGAAGTGGGCGCCAGGCCCGTCTGGCTCATAATGGCCATGACCCCCGACCGAACGATCCGCATGAAGCCGCAGAACCTCATCGCAGGCCTGCCGTTTCGCGCCCCGGGGACGGTGAACTAAGAGGATTGGTGCCATGGTGCGGGAGACTAGGGAAGTCGGGGTGATCGTCGAGCGACGGGCTCTGAACAACCCATGGATCGACCATGTCTGGGTGCCCGTGGCCGTGCTGGCGGGCGCGCCGAGCGCGGCGCCATGGTCAGTGCTGCACGAATCCGAGGGGCTGACGCGCTTCTATGCCGGTACTTTCACGCTCGAGCTCTTCGGGTGCGACACGGGCATGTACCGGGACAACCTCTGTTCGGGGCAGCCTAGCCTCTGGATCGCGCTCCGGTCGAGCGATGCTCCACCCGGAGTTGTGCTGCACCTGGTGACGGCTGACCCTTTCGAAGGCGAGTCGCTGACAGAGGCTGGCCCCGACATCATCGAGGCCGTGCCGATGCCGATCGAGCTTCAGCAATGGGTGGCCGCCTTCATCGAGACGCATCACGTTGAGCGTCCTTTCATCAAGCGCAAGCGCGATCGGGCGGACAGCAATGCCCTGGCGAGGCGCGGTCCTCGCTCCGGAACGAGGGATGATGCCGAATGAGCGCGGGAAGTGACAATGTCTTCGCCCGCTGGTCGCGCCGAAAACGGGCGGCGCGTTACAGCGCGACTGCCGAGCCGGAAAAGGATCAGCTTGCGGCTGATGCAGCTGCGGCGCCAGCCGGTATTGGGGAGCAGCTTGCACCAGCAATTGTGGAGCCGGAGGCCGCCGAGCCCGCCGAGCCCCTCCCTCGTGTCGAGGATTTGACGGCCCAAAGCGACCTTTCGGCCTTCCTGCACAAAGGCGTGCCCAAGATGTTGAAGCGCGCCGCATTGCGCAAGATGTGGTCGCTCGATCCAGCAATTCGTGACCATATCGGACCTTCCGAATATGCCTGGGACTTCAATAGGCCGGGATCCATGGCGGGATTCGGCCCCCTGAAAGCATCCAGCGAAGCTGTCGTGGATTTCCTGTCGACGTTGAGCGGCGGCAACCCGGCCGATCCAGCACGCGCCGCCATGGCTTCGGAGGCACCGGAGAAGCCGCCTGCGGCGACCGCCGTGTTGGCGGACGAGGACGCGAGCGCCTCACCCGATGGGTCGCAGCCTATCACGCCGGACAGTTCGATCGAGCCCGCACTCCCCCAATCCCCTTCGGCCGACGTCGCCGAGACCGCCACCGGCCGCGACGAAGCCGCCGGCGCCGCGACATCACCCCCGAGCAATCGCCAGCGGCGCCATGGCGGCGCCGTGCCGCGCTGATCTGGATATGTGGCCATTTTGGCACAGTTGCTGTTGCAATTGCTGGGCGGGGGACTAGTATTCACTTTACCCACTCGTTGAGGGGCACGGTCGAGGTCAGTAGATGAACCCAGACTTGCGCCTAGAGGAGGCAATCGGCACGTCGCGCGGAGCTGACGCTCTGGTTCCCGGCGTTAAAGATGCTGACATCGACGACGTGAACAGCGCACGCGCGGATGAGTACGCGCTGCTCGCCACGCTTCTCCTGGCCGCTCCGGATGCAAACCTTATGGCGCGGCTTTCCGGTTTGCGGGGCGACACCGAGACCCCGCTCGGCGTGGCTCATGCCGCCCTCGGCCAGGCCGCGGCTGCGGCCTCCCCGGCAGCGGTCAATCGCGAGTATTTCGAGCTCTTCATTGGGGTCGGGCGCGGCGAACTCCTTCCATACGCCTCATACTATCTGACCGGGTTCCTCAACGAACGGCCGCTTGCCCGTCTGCGCGGGGACATGAAGCGCCTCGGCCTTGAACGCGCGGACGGTCATTTTGACCCGGAAGATCATCTCGGCACGCTATTCGAGATCATGAGCGGCTTTGCCGCCACAGATTTCGTGGTTCCCGCTGGCGAGGAGCGGGACTTCTTTGAACGTCACATCGCGCCCTGGGCGAGCCGCTTCTTCGCCGATTTGGAAAACGCGGCGTCCGCCAGGTTTTACCGGGCAGTGGGCGTGTTGGGGCGGATTTTCATCGACATCGAAGCCGAAGGCTTCGCCATGGAGGCGCGACGAAGCTCGTGACCTGATCGCGTCGACACATAGGGAGGATCGCAGATGCAGGAAAAGAAACAGACGGCAATGAACCGCCGCAATTTCCTTCGCGCCTTCGGCGGCGCGTCCACGACCGCCGTGGCCGCCGCCGCCGTGACGCTCACCCCCGGAGAAGCGCAAGCTTATGATCCCGGCGAGGAGGAGGCGAGGGCCCGCTACCGCGAGACCGAGCACGTCAAGGCATTCTACCGTGTGAACGGTTATGAGACGTTGAAGAAATGAGGGCGCCATGCTGACCAAGCGCAAGAGCGGTCAGGCGAGCCGCACAAGATTGCACACGCTGATGGGAACGGTCGCCTCCGCTCCCATCGACCGGCGAACCTTCCTTCGCCGTTCCGGTCTCGTGGCCGGCGGAATGGCTGCAATCGGGTCGTTCCAGCTCGGCACTGTTCAGAAGGCTGCGGCGGTCATCAGTCCGCCGCAGCCGGGCGAGCCCATTGAACTCAAGAAAAGCGTCTGCACGCATTGCGCGGTCGGCTGCACCGTTACCGCCGAAGTCCAGAACGGGGTTTGGACCGGTCAGGAGCCTTCCTGGGACAGCCCGATCAACCGTGGCTCCCATTGCGCCAAGGGAGCAAGCGTACGCGAGCTCGTACACAGCGACCGCCGACTGAAATACCCGATGAAGCTCACCGCGGGGCAGTGGGAGCGTGTCTCCTGGGACGACGCGATCAATGGGATTGGCGACAAACTGCTCGAGATCCGTGAAAAGTCCGGCCCGGAATCCGTCTACTGGATGGGGTCGGCCAAGTTTTCCAACGAAGGAACCTATCTCTTCCGCAAGCTCGCGGCCCTGTGGGGAACAAACAATCAGGACCACCAGGCCCGCATCTGTCATTCGACGACCGTCGCCGGCGTAGCCAACACCTGGGGCTACGGCGCGATGACGAACTCCTTCAACGATATTCGCAATTCAAAGACCATGATCATCATGGGCGGCAACCCGGCTGAGGCGCATCCGATAGCGATGCAGCATCTGCTGGAAGGCAAGGAACTCAACAAAGCCAATCTGATCGTCATCGATCCCCGTTTCACGCGCACCGCCGCCCATGCGACCGAGTATGTCCGGTTCCGGTCTGGCACTGACATAGCGCTGCTGTGGGGCATGCTTTGGCATATTTTCGAGAACGGTTGGGAGGACAAGGAATTCATCGCGCAGCGCGTCTACGGGATGGATGAGGTCCGCAAGGAAGTCGCCAAGTACACGCCGGAGGAGGTGGAGCAGATCACCGGCGTGCCTGGCGATCAGGTGAAGCGCGTAGCCGAGCTGTTCGCCACGCAGAAGCCGTCGACGATGATCTGGTGCATGGGCCAGACACACCACACGGTTGGTACCGCCAATACGCGCGCGAGCTGCATCCTGTGTCTCGCCACCGGCAATGTCGGCAAGCCGGGTACCGGCGCGAACATCTTCCGTGGCCATGACAACGTACAGGGCGCGACGGATATCGGGCTCGATGTGGTCACCCTGCCCTTCTATTACGGATTGACGGAAGGCGCCTGGAAGCATTGGTCGCGCGTCTGGGAGATCCCCTACGAGGACCTGCTGAGCCAGTTCGACTCCAAGGAAGCGATGGAAACCCCGGGCATTCCGCTGACAAGGTGGTTCGATTCCGTCTCGCTGCCCAAGGACAAGATAGGCCAGCGCGACAGCATGCGTGCTATGTTCATTCAGGGCCACGCCAGCAACAGTATCGCTCGTATTCCGGAATCGATGAAGGGCCTGACAGGCCTGGAGTTGCTTGTTGTCGCCGATCCCCATCCCACGACCTGGGCATCACTGGCCGTGGAGGCGGGGCGTCAGGACAACACTTATCTCTTGCCGGTCTGCACGCAGTTCGAGACGTCAGGCTCGCGCGTCGCGTCAAATCGGGCCATCCAGTGGGGCGAGCAGATCGTAAAGCCGAGCTTCGAGCAGAAGGACGACTACCAGGTCATCTATCTCTTGTCGAAGAAGCTCGGGCTTGCCGACAAGATGTTCAAGAAGATAGAAGTCGAAGGCGACCGGCCGGTGCCGGAGGACGTGCTGCGCGAGATGAACCGCGGGAGCTGGTCGACGGGCTATTGCGGTCAGTCGCCGGAGCGGCTCAAGGCGCATATGAAGAACCAGCACAAGTTCGACCTGGTGACGATGCGGGCTCCGAAGGATGATCCCGAGGTCGGTGGCGACTATTACGGCCTGCCTTGGCCATGTTGGGGCAAGCCGGAGATCCGCCACCCGGGTACGGCCAATCTTTACAGCACCGGCCTGCATGTCATGGACGGCGGTAGCCCGTTCCGCGCCCGCTTCGGCGTCGAACGCAACGGCAAGACCCTCCTGGCGGAAGGTTCGTACACGCAAGGCTCGGAACTCACCGACGGCTATCCGGAGTTCACCATGGCCGTGCTCAAGAAACTCGGCTGGGACAAGGATCTGACGGCGGAAGAACTCGCCGTGATCGAAACGATCGGCGACGACCTCAACAAGGTCTCGTGGTCGACAGACCTGTCAGGAGGCATCCAGCGCGTCGTACTCAGCCATGGCTGCCATCCCTACGGCAATGGCAAAGCTCGCGCAGTAGCGTGGAACCTGCCCGACCCAGTGCCGATCCATCGCGAGCCAATCTACTCGCCGAAGGTGGACCTGGTCGCAAAATACCCGACCTATCCCGACGCCACACAGTTCCGGCTGCCGAACATAGGGTTCAGCGTGCAGCAGGCGGCGGTGGAAAAGGGCATCGCCAAGACGTTCCCGCTGATCCTGACCAGCGGCCGGCTCGTTGAATATGAAGGCGGGGGCGAGGAAACGCGGTCGAACAGATGGCTGGCCGAGCTGCAGCAGGAGATGTTCGTCGAGATCAACCCGGCCGATGCGTCCGAACGCGGCATCGGCGATGGGACCTGGGTTTGGGTGAATGGTGCGGAGAACAACTCGAAGGCGCGGGTGAAGGCCTTGGTCACGGAGCGCGTCGGCCGGGGCGTCGCTTTCATGCCCTTCCACTTCGGTGGCTGGTTCCAGGGTAAGGATCTGCGGGCTCACTATCCGCAGGGCTCCGATCCATATGTTCTGGGAGAGAGCGCCAACAGCATCACCACCTACGGCTACGACCCGGTGACGGGCATGCAGGAGCCGAAGTGCACGCTCTGCCAAATCGTTGCGGCGTGAACGGGAGGAACAGAAATGGCCCGGATGAAATTCCTTTGCGACGCTGATCGTTGCATCGAGTGCAATGCCTGCGTCACCGCCTGCAAGAACGAGCACGACGTGCCTTGGGGTATCAACCGCCGCCGCGTCGTCACCATCAATGACGGCAAGCCCGGCGAACGCTCCGTCTCGATGGCGTGCATGCATTGCACCGACGCGCCCTGCGCGGCGGTCTGTCCGGTCGACTGCTTCTACACCACGGCGGACGCGGTGGTGCTCCACTCCAAGGATCTGTGCATCGGATGCGGCTATTGCTTCTACGCCTGCCCTTTCGGCGCGCCGCAATATCCTCGTGTGGGCAACTTCGGTTCGCGCGGCAAGATGGACAAATGCACCTTCTGCGCCGCGGGCCCGGAAGAGGATTCCACCGAAATTGAATATGCCAAATACGGAGCCAACCGGCTGGCCGAAGGCAAGCTGCCGCTTTGCGCCGAAATGTGTTCGACCAAGTCGCTCCTGGCCGGCGACGGGGAGATCATCGCGGCGATCTACAAGGAGCGTGTAACGCAGCGTGGCTATGGTTCGGGAGCCTGGGGCTGGCAGACGGCCTATCGAGAAACAATCGACGTCTAGGAGGTAGTCGGGATCGTCCCGCGCGCAACGGAGCTATCACGGAGGACGGACAAATGCCGGACAACAGGCTTGGTCGAGTGGCTGTCGCAGCGTTCATGACGCTCACGCTGCTGGTCGCAGGGCCCGTCTACGCGCAAACCCCATCCGGGAGCAACCCAACCGCACAGGCGGTGAGCGAACGGCAGCTTCTTGATGAGCTGCAAAAGATCGAGGGGCGCGTCACCCTGCCAAATACGGCCGCCGGCTTGCTCGAGCAGCCGCAAGGCCGCGATTATCGCAGCTTCCACGAGGGCTGGCTGCCGTGGATCGGCGGCATCGCGATACTCGGCATTTTGCTGCTGCTGGCGCTGTTCTATTTCTACAGGGGCCGCATCCGCACACTGGCGCCCGAATCGGGCGTGAAGATTTTGCGCTTCGGTGCTCTTGAGCGGCTGACCCACTGGATGACTGCCACGGCGTTCATCATCCTAGCCATCACCGGCTTGAACTTTATCTTCGGCAAGCGTCTGCTGATGCCGCTGATCGGGCCCGATGCATTTTCAACCTGGTCGATTTGGGCGAAATATGCCCACGACTTCGTCTCCTGGGCGTTCATGCTCGGCATATTAGTCATGCTGGTGACATGGGCCTGGGACAACCTTCCGGATCGCCATGACGCGCATTGGCTCAGAGTCGGCGGCGGCTTTCTCGACAAAACCAACAGGACGCATCCGCCGGCCGGCCGTTTCAACACGGGCCAGAAGCTCATCTTCTGGGCCGTCGTCCTGGGCGGAATTGCGATGTCGGTATCGGGCGTATTCATGCTGTTTCCGTTCGCATTCACCGACATAAACGGCATGCAGACGGCCCAGTATATTCATGCGACTGTGGGCATAATCCTGATCGCTGTTCTTATCGCTCACATTTATATCGGCACGCTCGGGATGGAAGGCGCCTATGAAGCAATGGGTTCGGGCACGGTCGATATGAACTGGGCAAAGGAGCATCATAGCCTTTGGGTTGAAGGGCAGGAGGCGAAAGGTACGATAAAGCCGCGCTCGGCGGCCGAAGCGGCCGAATAGTAACTTCTGCGCAAAATCGAAATGCCCGGGCCTTTGGTTCTTTTGGCGTGCTCGTACGGCTTTCATTGCGCGAGGCGGTGCCTCGAAACCCACGTCAGCGAGCGAAGATCTAGGAAGGCGTTTCCTCCCCGCCCACGGCTGCGGTAGAGTTGTCGCCCGGCTCGCCCGTCCAGTTTTGACCGACCAGATTGTGTCCCGGATCGCCCACGCGAGTGCTCTCGCTGCTGTAAACCTGCCATGCTGGCTGTTGCTGCTGCGCGCTCAGAAGAAAATAGCCGACCCCGAACGCAATTGCGATCGAAACGACAATTCCGGTAAAGATCATACCCATCCCGCCTTCTCCCTTTCTCACCTGCTCAAAATCCGCAGTCATGCACTCATTGTGGCGCCTGCGTCTGCTGCGCTGGACCTTGCCCCGTCGCAGGTGGATTGCCAGATCCGGATAACTGGGGGGCCTCACCGGATTTTTGCTGATACTTGAGGTCGAGCGCGGCCAGTGCAAGCAACGGCGGCGGCATGGCGACGCCGGCCACTCTCATTTGCCGCGCGGTCTTCTGGCATTGCGCAATGTCCTTGGCGGCGGCCAGTTCCTCCGCTTTCGCGACATTTATCACGGAATCCTTGGGGGTGCTCGACGTATCGGAGGGGGGCAACGGCGCGGCCCTGCTTTCCTTTTGGGGCGCGTTCGTCGCCGATCCGCTGGCCACCTTCTCCTTGTTCGGTTGTGGAGAATCGGTGGCAACTCCAGATTGCCCCGTAATTTTCTGCGCCGAGCCCGTCCCGGTCTCCGGCTTGGCGGGCGCGGCTGTGCTGCTAGTAGATGTGCCAGGCTGCTGAGCCGGGGCAGCAGCTGTCGGGGTAGCCACTTCGGCAGGCGCCTTCATGAAGGCGAGGAGCTCTTGGCAGAGATTTGCAGGCCCGCTTGCCTGCGCGGCAGCAGGCGTTGCAGTTTCGGTCGCTGGAGCCGTAGGCTCGGGGGCAGTGCTCGTTTGCGCCAGCGATGTTGACGCCGACAGCGCGACGATTCCTGCGAGAACCATTTCTTTCATCGCTTTGCTCCTTCCCTGATGAAATCACCCGCTTGGCTGACAGCATAACGCCGGAGGGTGCCCGAACGATCCATGGACTTGCAAGGCCTAACCTGCCCCGTAATTCGGCCGCGGTCTGGGCGGCGGCCTTCATGGATTTTCGGCCCAACGGAATTCCTCCACGTAGTTCGTTCGCATGTTTCGAAGATGGCGTTGATATCGGCAAATTCATTAACGAGAATGTCGCCAATGTGCCGGGCATCGTCTGCTCGCTGACGACGCTAACCTTCAAGGCGTTTTGAGGCTCCCCAGGACAGTTCTGCGACTCCGAAAGGCCCTTGCCCGCCACCTGATCGACAATTCCTTGGCCTGCTCCTAATCGACGGCGACTAGTTCCGAGCCGATCCGGCCGCCACTTTCATCCCTGCTGGTCTGCTAGCCGACTTACCTGCGCTCCTCAGAGCGTCGCCAGCCGCGAATTTGTTAGGGCTTTTCCATACGCTTGCCGCAGCGTCCGCTTCTCCTCCAGCGCTACGATAACACTTGTGGCAAAATCCGTCTTGTACATGATGGCGAGCCGGGTCAGCCCGCCTGGCGTGGCTTTGACGTCAACAACCTGCGGACGGCGTTGATCTCCGTCAGATCGAGGTGTTCATCCACATCGCTCATTTTGCTTTCCTACCCCATCAAGCATAGAAAACCGGCGGACAGCAGCAGCCACATGTCATCGATAAAGCGCAATGCCAGCGCTGGGAGTTTTCGTACAATTGCGCCATGGCGAATACACGGGACGACAGGTCGCGCACAAACCCGCTCGTCATCTTTTAGCACTGACGCCCCCCGCACATGGTCGAATATTCCATCTGCTATTTGGCCGCTTCGGGTTCGTTCTACGACCCCTTATCGGACCAAGATCATCCTCGTTATGGCGCCAGCCGCGGGCTGGGGCCAACACCGCACTCAGCATCGGACACCGCGGCGGTGACGTTGTTCTCACCTACTATAGCCGGAGCGAAGACGCTTGGGCCGTCGTCGCGGAGACAGGCAACGGGTTGCAGGGCGGGAGCGTCTGCTCCTTAGAGCGGACCTGCTGTCTCGGCCAGCGCATCTGCCTGGTGAACATCTGCCTCCGATGACGCATCGAGACCAACAGGCGCACGGATCAAGCCGACGAATTCTCATTGAGCGGAACGGATAGGGCGCAAGCTTGCGTTGCATGGCGAGGACCCGCGGAGCGTCAGTCCGTTATGCGAATGACACCGGGTGGAAAGATATCATAGCTCGATGTTCCGGGGCTAATCCGTAATCCATCCAATGGGCGCGTTGGGTCAGAAATCAGTAGACTTGATCGACTGTTTTGGGCAGAGCCTTGCCGCTGCAAAGGCAGGGCAGAGAAGAGTCAAGATAACGCATTGAGGTTCGGGCGCGGCTGGGAATAGCCGAGGCTCCAGTCACCTCAGGACGTCGAGAAGCGCCTTGGCCTCTTGGACGTCTGGTGTCTCAAAGCCCTCGCTGAACCAGGCATGCACGGGCGCGAGCAGATCGCTGGCCTCGGCGTGCTTGCCCTGATGGCGCCAGAGGCGAGCAAGATCGGTGGCAGCACGTAATTCCCAGGACTTCGCGGATTGACGCCGGGCGATTTGGATCGCGCGCTGGAACGCTGCGATCGCCTCGTCTGGTCTGCCGCCGTCGGGAAGAACTGCGACAAGCTGGCCTCGCAATCGATGCAGTTCAGCGTCCGGCCAACATTGCCCCGTCCGTTCGTCCGCCGCCAGAGCCTCGTCCAATGCGCCGAGCCCCCGTCGCACGTCCCCGGAGAGTGCGCAAGCCTCGCCAAGCAGGCCTAGAAAGAAGGGGCGCATCCACTCCGCGCCACTGCTCGTCCACTGCGCGAGCCCACTCTGGATCGCTGCAACGCCGGCTGCTGCCTGGCCTTGGCGGGCAATGGCCCAGCCTTTGACCACCGTCGCACCTGCAGTCCACAGATCAAATTTCTGCTCCCGGGCCAACTCCAGTAATGCTTCCGAGTGTTCCGCGGCTGATCCCGCGGTGCGGCCATAAGCACTCGCCATCGCGCTGTACATCAGCGCAAATCCCAGCGTGTTCTTGTGGCCAACACGGTGCGCCAAGCTCAGTGCGTCGGCTTGCCGGCCAGCTGCCTGATCGGGATAGCCAAGTAGCCACAGCACCCAATTGAGGTGCGATAGCGCTGCAACTCCGAGATCCTGGCCGAAAGTAAAAGCAGTCGAGCCGTGCCGCTCTCGATCGTAAAGCTCAACGGCTTGCTCGAGGTGCTCGCGGGCGACAAGCAATTCGCCCATCATCTCGTTGGTTGCACCGCAAACCCGGTGCGCGACGCACAATCGCTCCGGATCGCGGTGCTGCTCGGCTAATGCTAGAGTCTGTTCGGCCAGCGCGTTTTGCTCGCGTAAAGCCATCCGAACGTATTGGACAGCCCAGTACCCATACAGCACGGGAAATTGTTGTCGGATGTCGCCAACGGCCTCAACCAGGTCCCGGGCACGGGCGAAAGCCGCGGCGGTCTCCGGCGCAGCGTAACCGTAGCGAGCGATGCATGCCTGGCCGAGCATCGTCTGGAGATGCAGCTCGCGTTCTGCTTGAGCGCCGCTTTCGGGCAAACTTCGCACGAGGTCGATGCTCTTGGTGAGATGGCCTATGGCCTCCGCAGCGGCCGAGTGCCGGAACGCGTGCTCGCCTGCCAGCTGCCAATATTCCGCGGCACGCTCTGCCAAACCCGCTTGGGTGAAGTGATGGGCGAGCAGTTCGGGTTGGGTCTCGACCGCCTCCGACCACCGCTCTTCCAGCACTGTAGCAATGCGGGCATGCAGCTTCCGTTGTGTGCTACGCAAGAGGCTCGCGTAGGCGGCGTCTTGAACGAGCGCATGCTTGAACGAGTAAGTGGCTTCGGGCGGCGTGCCGCGGCGGAACGCGAGACCGCAACTTAAAAGTTCGTCCAATCCTTGCGCCAATGCCACGTCGGGAAGTCCCGCCACCGCGGCCAGCAGCTCATGGCCGAACTCTCGGCCGATTACCGCACCGGTCTGCGCAACCTGTTTTGCGACTGGCAGCCGATCCAGCCGCGCCATAAGGGAGCCCTGTAAGGTGCTGGGCACTGGAAGCGCAGAGTCAAGGACACCGGGCTGGCTGGCCCCCTCGAGCACGGCCTTGGTCAATTCTTCGATGAAAAGAGGCACACCGTCGGTCTCCGCCACAATGCGCTCCAGCATCCCGATCGGCAGCGTCTGGCCGACGACTACCTGGCTTGCGAGCATCGCTGCCTGGCGATCGCTGAGACGGCTCAGCGCAATCAAGATCACGCCGGATTGGCCGACCCAAGGCGCTTGAAACTCTGGCCGGAACGAGATTACCACCAGCGCCGGCAGCGAGGCTAAGCGCATGATCAACCTGTCAAACAACTCAAGGGAGCTTGGGTCGGCCCAATGGGCGTCCTCGAACAGCATCAGCAGGGGGGACCGGCGGGCCCTTTCGTCGAGAATCTGCTGCAAGGCTCTGAACGTCTGTTCCTTCTTGCGCTCCGGGCCGAGCGCTAGTGGTGGATACCGCTCTCCACCTGGCACGCCGAGCATCTCGGCAATGAGCGTCAGCTCTTCGGCGGTGGCGCCGAGGGGGAGTAGCAGGGCTTCCAGCTTGTCGAGCCGTACGTCCGCCGGCTCGCCGCGCACAAAGCCTGCCTCATTCCTCCACCGTGCGATGATAGGCTGCAGTGCACTGTCGTGCTGGTGCGGCGAGCAGAAGTACTTAAGTTTTAGATGCGCCTCCCCGGCCACGCGCTCCTCAAGCGCAGCGATCAGGCGGGACTTGCCGATGCCGGGCTCGCCGGAGATGAGCACCACCTGCCCTTCGCCGTCCTTTGCGTGCCGCCAGCGGCGCAGCAGCAGGTCGAGTTCGTCATCGCGCCCGACCAGCGGCGCGAGGGAGGCGGTGTGCATTGCCTCGAAGCGGCTCTGAACCGCAGCCTCGCCCAGCACTTGCCAGGCGCCCACGCGGCCAGACAGGCCCTTTAGATTGAGCGCGCCAAGTTCGCGGCACTCGAACATTCCGCCGATGCGCCGCCGTGTTTCTGCGTCAATCACTGCACAGCCGGGAGTAGCGCGCGATTGTAGTCGCGCGGCGATGTTTGGAGTCTCACCTATCACCGTCTGCTCTTGTGCAGCGCCGGCGCCCAGCAAGTCGCCCACTACGGCGAGGCCGGTGGCTATGCCGATGCGCGCGGCCAACCGTTCACCGGCTGGCGCGGCCTGGGCGACCGCCTGTAGCGCAGCCAAGGCTGCGCGCACGGCACGCTCGGCATCAGTCTCGTCACCATGTGGCCAGCCGAAATAGACCAGTACCCCGTCACCCATGTACTTCGCGACGAAGCCGCCCAGGCGGCCAACCGCCTCCGCCACGCAGCGGTGGTAGCTCCCGATGACCTCACGCATGTCCTCTGGGTCGAGGCGGCTGGCGAGCGCCGTCGAGCCGACGAGGTCGACGAACATCACAGTGAGCTGCCGCCGCTCAGCCTCGGGAAACGGCAGGGCGGTCCCGGAGACGGCCGTGGGTGCCACCGCGGGAGGGCTGGGCGCCGGAACTAAGCCAGCACGCAGGGCCGCGATGGCGGCGAGCAGCTTACGGCGGTGACCGATTGAGGTGATGCCGAGCCCGCTCAGATCGTCGGCTGTGAGGTCGGCGACGACCTCAGCATCGATGTCGTTCTCGCGGAACGCTTGTTCGTACTGTCCCAGGCCGAGATCACGCAGCCATGCGCTGATGTCCATGGGCTCCCCCGGCTTCGTCGTTTCGTATCGCCAGGTTCTTCAGCCTACCGCAAAACGGCAGGGAATGCGCGCGGAAACCTCACGAGCCGACTGCGGCGAAGGGCAGCTTCTGGGCGTTATCCGGCGCGATCCCCCGCCGCTCATCATCATCAATGTTTCTTGGCAGGAACTCGCACTCGCCCATGCCGCCGCGTCCAGTGGGGCGATCGCGGCACCGTCCGCAGAGCCTGGCGGACGCCCTATTCCATTGCCGACCACTGTCAAAAAAGCCTGTTAACCAAATTTTTTAACCCGCCGATGCTTATTCGCGAGACTGAGGGGTGAGGTGATCATGTGTGATTCAAACATAACCGTGTTTCCGCTGCATCGGCGGCGAAAATTGGTTCAAGGTATCGCCCGGGTCCTGGAATCGAAGACCGGGGAGGACGCGAATGCCTTCTGGCGCAGTACCGCCAAGACAATTCTCATTCAACTGTCCGAATCAGGAATTGCACCGGGGCTGGCCAAACAGGAAGTTGGAATGCTTCTTCACGCTGTCTTAGGCGATATAGCCACCCGCAGTGCTGCGAAACTTGCAGAATAGAATCGGCTCAGGACGAGGGATTGCCGCGTGGAGACAGGATGCGCAGCATTCAAAGACTGCGATGGTGAAATTCTGGCTGAGGGAACGGAGCTGGCTTCCAACCTTCTCCATTCCCGCTGACCAGATTAGGCGGCATCTCACCCGCGGCATGGCCAAGGCGTCTTCGCCGACCGAAGCCGATAAGCCTAGCCCGCCTTCCGAAACGGCTGAGAGCGGCGAGAAAGGATGAGATCGAGTTCGGCTTCGTCCTCGATGCCGGCCTGGAACAATGATATTAGCTCAGATGCTGCGTCATGGGCCATGGTCGATGCCATGCTGCACTGGTTGGCTGTGCAATGCCGGATAAATACCCGTTGCAGCATTTCGAGGTCATTAGGGTAAATGGCGATGTCTGCTGGGTGACGCATAGGCATGCGGTATTCCTCGGAGAGCCAACGCCCTCATTCAGAAGCTCAGGGGTGGCTGCTGACTACGTTCTATCGCACCCTACGTCGTAGCCGTCATTTAACAATGATATACCGGCCGGGGTTGTACCGGCCGCGGCTACTAGCCTCGAAAGGGCCGCCGTCACTCGGGCGAGGACGTTCGCCATCCGTCGAGTCTGCAGGTCCGGGTGAGCGGCTTTCCGGCGCTGCTACGCTAACCATGGCGCCAGTCTATGCGCACAGCACATTCGCGAAGCAGGCGCGGCAGACGGACTTTGCGGTTGGAGATGCTCAGTTCAGCCTCGACGGCATCGGGCAGCGGCAATCTGAATGCACGATGATGCGCGTTCATGCAACCACCGCCATGCCTTCGCGTTTAGCCACCTTCAATCCTGGCGAGCGATAGAAATGACGGCGTTTATTCCGATTACAATTTACCTGAATCACAAGCCGGTGGTGGTCGCGTCGATAGCCGACGCTAAGACAGCGCTTCAGCAACCGTGGCCAGTCATGGGCAAGCCATCCCGACTTGAAGCAATCCGAATGGTTGACGAATGCCTGGCCGGACACTGCAGCCAACACGCTGCGATCGCTGCCTTCCAGACGGCCGCAACTGAACAGGGGCTTCTTAAGCGAAAGCCTCCAAGCATAGGCCTGAAGAAATTTGACCGGGTTGCTGAAGACCTGATGTGAGGTCATGCCGCCCTCGCCATCTTGAACAGCTGACATGCCTCGCCCGCCATCCCCTGTGCCGACCGCTTGCGCGGCGTCCAGGCTCGGTAACACTCGGGCCAAGCGTCGCCTTGCCCTCAAGGTCCAACTTATCATCTTAGAGCGGTTCATCGTTTCACGGAAATGCCGAACCGCTCTATCTCTTTGTTTTGCGCAATTCCGGACGGGAAACCGTTTAACACTTTTCCTGGAATTGCCCTAAACGTTAACGCGAATAGCCTGAGCTTCCGTTTCGACCTCGCGCTTCAGCGCTGCCTCGTGCGTTTCTGGATGTAGGATACCGAGGGACGTGCCTTCAACCACCGCGGCCCTCAGCGGCTGCGCTATGCGCTCAAGCGAAACCGTGTGACGTCGATGGCCGCGGCCATTAGCGTCTGCGTGTAGGTAGCCTGCGGATTGCTGAAGATCGCCTCGGTCGGCCCTTCCTCGACGATCTTGCCCTGCTTCATGACGATGATGTAGTCGGCCATGGCGCGCACGACAGCGAGGTCGTGGCTTATGAACAGATACGACAGTTCATGGTCGGCCTGCAGCTTGCGCAGCAGCTCGACGATCTGTTTCTGGACGGAGCGATCGAGCGCCGAGGTCGGCTCGTCGAGGACGACCACCTTGGGCTTGAGGATCATCGCCCGCGCGATGGCGATGCGCTGGCGCTGGCCGCCAGAGAATTCGTGCGGGTAGCGATTGCGCGCATTCGGATCGAGCCCGACCTCAAGCAGGGCCTCGACGGCGCGCAGATCGCGCTGCCTGCCCGACAGGGTCGGCTCATGCACCAGCAGCCCTTCGGTGATGACCTGGCCGACGGTCATGCGCGGTGACAGCGAACCGAACGGGTCCTGGAAGACCAACTGCAATTCACGCCGCAGCGGCCGCATGGCCTGTCGGTCGGCGGCGGAAATATCGCGATCGCCAAAGCGGATGAGGCCATCACTTGGCAGGAGCCGCAGCAAGGCTCGGCCGAGCGTCGATTTTCCCGAACCGGATTCGCCGACGATGCCGATGGTCTGGTTTCGTTTCAGCCTGATCGAAATGTGATCGACTGCGCGCAGGATCAGCGGCTCTCCAGCAAGAAACCCGCCGCCGATCTTGAAGGTCACTTCGACATTGCTGCCTTCGAGCAGGACCGGCGCATTTGGCGGTGGCGGCGCTTTGGTTCCGGTCGGCTCGGCGGCCAGCAGCATCTTGGTATAGGCATGCTGCGGATTGACGAAGATCGCTTCCGCCTCGCCCTCCTCGACGACTTCGCCGTAGCGCATGACATAGACGCGGTCGGCAAAGCGCCGGACAATACCGAGATCGTGGGTGATGAAGACGATCGCCATGCCGAGCTTGCGCTGCAGTTCGGCGAGCAGCATGAGGATCTGCGCCTGGATCGTCACGTCGAGCGCCGTCGTCGGTTCGTCTGCTATCAGTATGTCGGGATCGTTGGCCAGCGCCATGGCGATCATGACCCGCTGGCGCTGGCCACCCGACAATTCGTGCGGATAGGATTTCATCCGCCGCTCGGGATCGGGAATATGAACCAGCCGCAAGAGCTTGAGCGCCTCTTCGCGCGCTTGCGCCGCGCCAAGTCCGCGATGCCGGCGGATCGGTTCGATCAGCTGATTGCCGATCGAATAGAGCGGATCGAGCGAGGTCATCGGCTCCTGGAAGATCATGCTGATCTTGCGGCCGCGGATCTGATTGAGCTCGGACTTGCTTAGGGTCAAAAGGTTGCGGCCGCGATAGTCGACGACGCCTGTCGCCTCGCCGTTCGAGGCCAGCAGGCTCATCGCCGCCATCATCGTCTGGCTCTTGCCGGAACCGGATTCGCCGACCACGGCAACGGTTTCGCCTGAATTGACGTGGATGTTGATGCCTTTTACGGCTTCGACCGCGCCATCGAGCGTTCGGAAGCGGACCCGAAGGTCTTTGACGCTGAGGATGGTTTCGGAAGTGTCCATCTCAACGATCCCTGGGGTCGAGCGCGTCGCGCAGGCCGTCGCCGACGAAATTCAGCGCGAACAGCGTCGAGACGAGGAAGAAGGCAGGGAACAAAAGCAACCAGTTGGCGGTGCCGATGTTCTTGGCGCCGGTCGAGATCAGCACGCCCCAACTGGTCATCGGTTCCTGCACGCCGAGCCCGAGGAAGGACAGGAAACTCTCCAGGATGATGACATGCGGCACCAGCAGCGTCATGTAGATGACCACCGGGCCAAGCAGGTTGGGAATGACGTGGCGGATCAGGATGCCGCGCTGGCCGACGCCCATCGCCTCCGCCGCCTGGACGTATTCCTGCCGCCGGATCGACAGCGCTTGGCCGCGCACAATGCGCGCCATGTCGAGCCACAGCACGGCGCCGACCGCCAGGAACATCAGCACGAAGTTGCGGCCGAAGAACACCACCAGCATGATGACGAAGAAGATGAACGGCAGCGAGTAAAGCACATCGACAATGCGCATCATCACCTCGTCGACCTTGCCCCCGGCAAGGCCGGCCGTAGCACCGTAGAGCACGCCGATGACGCCCGCGACAACCCCGGCGAGCAGGCCGATGGCCAGCGAGATGCGCCCGGCCATCAGCGTTCGCGACAGCAGATCGCGGCCGGTATTGTCGGTGCCGAACAGGAAATATTGCTGTCTGATCGAAGCGCTCATCACCGTTTCAAGGCCGTCAGGCGATTTACCCTCGATCTTTGTATCATCGAAGGCATCCGAACGGTCGAGGTAGCGGACATTGCGGTCGTCGATCGGCTTGGGCGATGTGACGGTGACGAAGATGCGGTTGCCTTCCTGCCGCCACTCCTTGATGTCGACACGCATGCGCTTGATCGCCTCATTGAGCGCGGTTTCTATCATGTCGGCCTTCGGATAGGCCGAGAAGCTTGGCGGCGTGCGCACATGGTCGGCGTAGATGGTGGTGTATCGATGCGGCAGCAAAGACGGCCCGAACACGCTGATTACGGCGATAAAGGCAAGATAATACAGGCTGAACATGGCGGCGCGATTGGCCTTGAGCCGTGCCCAGGCATCGCCCCATAGGGAGCGGCCGACGACGGCCGGAGCGCTGGCTGCGATGTCAGTCATAGCGCACCCTCGGATCGACGAAGGCATACATGACGTCGACGATCAGGTTGAAGACGATGGTGAACAGCGCGATCACCACCACGGTGCCCATGACCAGCGTGTAGTCGCGGTTGAGCGCGGCATCGACGAAATAGCGGCCGATGCCGGGAATAGAAAAGATCGTCTCGACGATGATCGAACCGGTGAGGAGCGCCGCCGCCGCCGGGCCGGTAAAGGAGACGATCGGGAGTATGGCGCCGCGCAGCGCATGCTTGACGATGACCGACCAGGCCGACAGGCCGAGCGCGCGTGCGGTGCGGATGTGGTGAGAGCGCAACGATTCGATCATCGAGCCGCGCATCAGGCGAGCGACGATGGCGATCTGCGGCAATGCGAGCGTCAGCACCGGCCCGACCTTGTTGAGCAAGGCGCCATCGCCCCAGCCGCCGATCGGCAGCAGCTTCCAGGTCAGGCCGAACACAAGCTGGATCACCGGGGCGATGACGAAGGTCGGGATGGTGCTGCCGGCAGCGGCCAGCGCGATCACCGAGTAGTCGGCAAGCTTGTTTTGGTTGAGCGCGGCAACAGTGCCGAGGAGGCCGCCGAGCAGCAGTGCCAGGATCAGGGCCGAGGCGCCGATCTGGATTGAAACGGGCAGGCCCCTGGCAAACAATTCGGTGACGGTGAAATCCGGCATGTTGTAGCTCGGACCGAAATTGCCGCGCAGCAGATTGCCGAGATAGTGGACATATTGCAGCCAGAGCGGGTCGTTGAGGCCGAACTGCGCTTCAAGATTGGCCTTGATCTCGGGGCTGAGGCCCCGCTCCTGATTGAACGGGCCGCCAGGCGCGACACGTATCAGGAAGAACGCCATGGTCACGATGACGAACAGCGTCGGGATGGCGGTCAGGAGCCGCCGGAATACGTATCGCAGCATCGGTTCCCCGCTTTGCTAGCAAACCGGAGCCGCCGCCCCTAACGCATGACCCGAACCGAAGGTTCGGAAAGGATCACGCGCAAAATCAAGGCGTTACAGCGCCCTTTGCACGTCCCGAAGGACGCGCGGCGCTGTAAAGGAGCGGCAGTCCGGCCAAGGAGATCAGTCCTTGGAGATGAAGCGGGACGGATGCACGTCCATAACGTTATCCTCGAAGCCATGAAGCTTCGGAGAAACGATATCCTTGTAGCTATAGTAGAGAAGCGGGATGTTGCCGACCTCGTCGACGAGGATGCGCTCGGCCTCGGCGAGTTCTTTCATGCGCTCTTCGGGCTTGCCGCCGGCGGCGGCCGCCTCGTCCATGGCCTTCTCGAATTCCGGGCTGTTGTAGCCCGAATAGTTGTTGCCGCTTGCCTTGCGGGAGATGCCGAGGAAGGTTTCCGGATCCTTGTAATCGGCAATCCAGCCAGCACGCGCCACGTCGTAGTCGCCCTTCTGCTCAAGGAAGGAGTAGTGGGTCTTGGTGTCGGTGTTGAGCAGCGTGATTTCGACGCCGAGCGGCTTCAACTGCTCCTGGATGGCGACCGCAGTGTTCTTGTGGTTTTCCGACGTGTTGTAGCGGATTTCCATCTTCAGCGGTTTCTCGGGGGTATAGCCAAGCTTCTCGAGTACCTTCTTGGCTTCATCCTCGCGGTCGATCTGCGACATATCCGCGTATTTGGCCACTGCCGGCGTATAGCCCTCAATGCCTGGAGGCACCATCGAATAGCCGGGCAGCATCGAGTTCTGCCAGACCTTTTCGGCAAGGAAATCGCGGTCGACTGCCATGGAGATGGCGTTGCGCAGTTCGACGTTGTCCCACGGGGCCTTGTCGGTCTTGATCGCAAAATAATAGGTACCGAGGTAAGGCCCGACGCGAATCTGATCGCCAAACTTGGCCTTGAGGTCGGCGAGCTGCTCGGTCGGGAGGTCGTCGTAGCTGTCGAGTTCGCCGGCCTCAAAGCGCTTCATCGCCGACGAACGATCTTCGGTCGGGATGTAGTTGACGACGTCGAGCTTGACGTTCGCAGCGTCCCAGAATTTCGGATTCTTGACCAGTTTGATGTGGTCGTTGGGAACCCACTCCGCCAGTGTAAAGGCGCCGTTGGAGACCAGATTGCCCGGCTTGATCCAATCGGCGCCGAGCTTTTCGATCGAGGCCTTGCTGACCGGATAGGCCGCCTGGTGGGTCAGCATTTCAAGGAAATAGGGCGTGGGCGCCTTCAGCGTCACTTCCAGTGTATTTGCGTCGATTGCCTTGACGCCCATCTCCTCGGGCTTGGCGTTCTTGGTGTTCACCTCCTCGGCATTCTTCACGGGATAGAGCATCGAAGCGTATTCGGCGCCGGTGGCCGGATCTTCCAGCCGTTGGAAAGCGTAGACGAAGTCATCTGCCGTGACCGGAGCGCCATCCGACCAGACGGCGCCCTTGCGCAGCTTGAAGGTGTAGACGGTGCCGTCGTCCGATACTGTCCAGCTTTCGGCGGCGCCCGGGATGAGGTTCGCCTTTGCGTCCTGCATGGTCAGCCCCTGGAACAGGTCACGCAAAATATTTGCTTCGTAAATTGTCGAGGTCTTGTGCGGGTCGAGCGACTCCGATTCGGCGGCGGTGCCGCGGTTATAGACGACCTCGGCGAAGGCCGGCGTGTAGAACGTGCCGGCAGCCAAGGCCATGGTTGTGGCGAACACCGTCGCCTTCAGCATATTTTTCAGCATGGAGTTCTCCCTGTCGAGGCGGCCGTTCAGCTGCGCCTCTTGAGTGTTGACGCCCCGAAACCGATTAGATGGCCCCTTTGAGCGCGCCGCCGGTTCCCTTTCCGGCAGCTGGTGGCCAAACAGTAACGCGGCGATTTTTTATTTCAACAGGCTCGTGAGGTCACCTTAAGTAAGGCGCAGCGACAGCCACCTCGGGACCGGCAGAACAGCAGTCGAAGCCATGCGCTTGGCGCCGTTTCTCCCGCTTCAAGCACTCGTTTCCGGCAAGAAACTGGTCGTCGATTCCACTTTGCCGAAATGTCTTAATCCGGCCTTAAGCAACCAGGGGTTACAACTTGCAGGGTTCGGTATGTCTCGACGGGCGAAGGACATGAACAGCACAGAAACTAAGACAATCTCTGTACTGCGGTGTAAAATGCACTCGTTAACACTCAAATTTCGCCAGTTTAGAGACCAGTCCGGAACTTCCGCGATCGAGTTCGCGCTGCTTTCACCCATTTTTATCTTACTTTTGCTCGGAATGGTTGCGTATGGCATCTATTTCGGTGCAAGCCACTCCGTGCAGCAAATCGCGGCGGACGCCGCCCGCACGGCGATTGCCGGGCTGAACGAAGGCGAGCGCCAGGCGCTGGTGACCAGTTTCGTCAACAACAATGCCGGCGGATATCCCTTCGTCAAATCCGACAAGCTGACCTATCAGGCCAAGGACAGCACAGCCGACGGAAACCAGTTCGTCGTGTCCATCCAATATGATGCCCGTAACCTGCCAGTCTGGAACCTGTTCCCGGCACTGCCCATGCCTGGAACCACGATCTCACGCCAGTCGACAATCCGGGTTGGAGGCATCTGAATGTCGGAACCCTTGCTGGAGAGGATCGGCCGGGTCGCCTGCTCAATGCTTGGCGACCTGAAGGCGAACTTCACCGTCATGACAGCGCTGTGTGCACCGTTCGCGCTGGCGCTGGCCGCCTTCGCCATCGACGAAGGCTCGATCTACACGGAGCGCCGGGAAGCCCAGGCAATGACCGATCTGGCGGCAATCACCGCCGCCTCCAACATCAACAACATTGAGGCTGCGGTGGTGACCACGCTCGGCGACAACGGAATGCCGGGTATCGTGGTTCAGAAGGCAGGACAGACGATCGCCCCTGCCCTCGGAAAAACCGTCGTGTCGGTCACCGCCGGCCGATACTCACCAGAGTCGTCGCTCGGCGTCGACAAGCGCTTCGAGGCCGGCAAGACGCCGTACAATGCCGTCCATGTCGCACTGAAAAAGATTCCTGCCCGCTATTTCGCAAGTTCGCTTATCCCTACGCCGGTCATCGGCACCGAAGCCCTTGCCAGCGTCACGCCACAGGCGATGTTCTCGGTCGGGTCCAGACTTCTCAGCGTCAATGGCGGCATCTTGAACTCGCTTCTCAGCGGCCTCCTGGGCACTAACATCTCGCTCAGCGTCATGGACTATAACGCCCTGATCTCGGCCGATGTAAATGTGCTTTCGTTCGTCGACGCTCTTGCCGTCCAGTTGCAACTGACAGGCGTCAGCTATTCAGACGTGCTGGCATCAAAAGCGACTGTGGGCCAGGTGGCCACGGCCCTAGCTAACGTTTCAACGGTTGGCAGCAGCAGCAAGCTCGTTCTGCAGACAATCGCGTCCAGAGCCACCAGCACGGTCAAAATCCCGCTCAATCATCTTGTCGACCTTGGATCAATTGGCCAGTTGGGCCTCGGACAAAAGCCGGCTGGCCTTTCCGTCGATGCAAGCGCCATGGGCATGCTGACCACCGCCGCTGCACTGGCCAACGGTTCGAACCAGGTCCAGGTCAATCTCGGAGCCACCATTCCGGGGCTTACCTCGACCACGCTTGCCGTAGCCATCGGCGAACCGGCGCAATTCTCGCCATGGCTGACAATCGGCGAGAAGGGCGCCGTGGTGCGTACGGCGCAGACGCGGATCAAGCTGGTGGCGTCCGTCGGCGGCAGCAATGCAAATCTCGGTGGCGGCATCAGCCTGCTGGCCGTCAAACTGCCGCTGCATGTCGAGGTGGCCTCTGCCGAAGCCAAGCTGACCGACATCAGCTGCCCGACGGGGCACCCCGACAGTTTGAAGGTTACCATTGCCGCACGTCCGGGCCTTGCCTCGCTGCACCTTGGCGCCAGCGATGCCGACAACAGCCCCTCCGCCTTCGCCGATTTCAGCAACCCACAGTCGTTTCAAAATGCCGAAATCGCGCAGGTCAGCGTGAAGCTTCTGTTTCTCACCCTGAATCTGATCGGCGTGAATGGGTCTGCGGCGTTTGAGATCGCCAACAACGATCCGACGATACTGACCTTCAACAACACCGAAATCGCAAACAAGACGATAAAAACCGCTTCCACGAAAAACCTGACGCAATCTCTCACCACGTCGCTGGTCAGCAATTTGTCGCTTTCGGTCAGTGCGCTGGGCCTCGGGCTTGATGTAACCGCCCTGCTTGGAACGGTGAAGCCGGCAGTGGTGGCGCTGCTGAACGGCGTGACGGCGCCGGTCGACGAATTGGTTTACAACGTGCTTGCGGCACTGGGCGTGCATGTCGGCGAGGCAGACGTCCGGGTCATGGGCGCGACTTGCGGGCGCTCCGTGCTCGTTCAATGAGGACCAAGTAGAGAGGTCAGCCGGCTCGTCCGAGAAAACAGCTCAAGGGCGGCAGCGACAGAGTTTTTTCCTGCAAGGCGGCACCAGCGCCAAGATCGATCGTCTCTGCGACATCGATATCCTGCGGCAACGGCCAACTGGCCGGCTCGTCGGCGAAATTGAAAACGCAGAGCAGCTTCTCGCCGTCGCCTTCACGAATGAAGGCAAGGACATCGCCCTCGGCATCGAGGAACCGGATCGAACCCTGTACCAATGCGGCATGCTGCTTGCGCAACGCCAGCATCGCCCGGTAGCTGGCTAGAACCGACTTTTCCTCGGCGCTCTGGACATCAACCGCGCGGGCGCGATGGCTTTCCGGGATCGGGAGCCACGGCTCGCCTGTTGAAAACCCGGCATTGTCGGCGCCTTTCTCCCAGACCATCGGCGTGCGGCATCCATCCCTGCCCTTGAATCCCGGCCAGAAGCGGATGCCGTAAGGATCGCGCAGATCCTCGAACGCCAATTCCGCCTCCTCCAGCCCGAGCTCCTCGCCCTGATAGAGGCAGATCGATCCACGCAGGCACGACAGCAGCGCGATCGAGAACTTCGCCACCCTTTCCGGATCGCCGCCGGGCCTAGTCCAGCGGGTCGCGTGGCGAACGACATCGTGGTTGGAAAACGCCCAGCAGACCCAGCCGTCGGAGACAGCACTCTCGTACGCTTCGACGCATCCACGTACATGCGCCGCCGAGAATTGCGGACCGAGCAGGTCGAAAGTGTAGCACATGTCGAGCTTGTCCCCGCCGCCGGTATAGGCGGCGAGCGTCTGCAGCGAGCGGGTTTCGTCGCCGACCTCACCGACAGCGGCGCGGCCCTCATATTCGTCGAGCAGCGCCCGAAAACGCTTGAGGAAAGCGAGGTTCTCGGGCTGCGTCTTGTCGAACAAATGCTCCTGATAGAGGTAGGGATTGGTTTCGGTGTTCGTGCCGGCGACGCTCGACGCCAGGGGCGGGTTGCTGCGCAGCCAGCGGTCATGGACATAGTAGTTGACCGTATCGAGCCGAAACCCGTCGACGCCGCGCTCCAGCCAAAACCGCACCGTCTCCAGCAGGGCGTCCTGAACCTCCGGATTGTGGAAATTGAGGTCCGGCTGCGAGGCGAGGAAATTGTGCATGTAGTATTGTCTGCGGGTCGCGTCCCACTCCCAGGCGGGGCCGCCGAAGACCGACAGCCAGTTGTTGGGCGCGGTGCCGTCAGGACTCGGATCGGCCCAGACATACCAGTCCGCCCTAGGGTTATCGCGGCTCGCGCGGCTTTCGACGAACCATTCGTGCCGGTCGGACGAATGCGACAGGACCTGGTCGATAATGACTTTCAGGCCGAGACGGTGCGCCTCGGCGACCACCGCCTCGAAATCCTCTGATGTGCCGAACATCGGATCGACGGCTGTATAGTCGGACACGTCGTAACCCATATCGGCCATCGGCGACTTGAAGAAGGGCGACAGCCAGACGGCGTCGACGCCAAGCGATGCGACATGAGCCAGCCTTGAGGCAATGCCGCGCAGATCGCCACTGCCGTCCCCTGCCGTGTCCTGGAAGGAGCGCGGGTAGATCTGGTAGATGATGCAGCCGCGCCACCACTCGGCGTTGTCATTTGCCACCGCCGTTCTCCTTTATCTGAGCCTGCGCGGCTTTGTGTTCGATCATAAAACTCACCGTTCGCCCCGGCACCGGCCGTGAAACTCCTGCTGCGCTATCCGGTGTTTCGATGGCTGGCTCCCAGCGAAATCCGTCGCGCTCCGGCAGCGTGAACATACACGCCCGGCGATCGCCATTGATGACCACGGCAAGGCGGCAATCATCGCCGCCGAGCATCATGATCAGGCGGTACCGCCCCGAATCGTGCCAGCCTGCCTCATCGAGCGGCATGCCGGTTTCAGTGAGCCAGACGACGTCCGGTATTTCTGACCCGGGCCGCGGCTCTCCGGTCAGGAAGCGCGTGTCGGAAAGCGCCGGCACGGAACGACGCATCGCGGCGAGCAAAACGGCGCATTGTTCCAACGCCTGGTCACGCCCGGTCCAGTCGAGCCAGGTGATCTCGTTGTCCTGCGCATAGGCATTGTTGTTGCCCTTCTGGGTGCGACCGAATTCGTCGCCGGCGGTCAGCATGACCGTGCCGCGCGAGGCAAACAGTGTCGCGAGCAGCGCACACTGGTCATCGAAACGGGCCGTAACGATCCCCCGGTCGCCGGTATCACCCTCGACGCCATTGTTCCAGGACAAGTTGTCGTCGTGGCCATCGCGGTTCTGCTCGCCATTGGCCTCATTGTGCTTGTGCTCGTAGGCAACAATGTCGGCCAGCGTCATGCCGTCATGCGCGGCGATGAAATTGACGCTGCGGCTTGTCTGCTGGCCTGGCTTGGCAAACACGTCGGACGAGCCGGCAAGCCGGGTCGCCAGCGCGCCGACCATGCCGCTATCGCCGCGCCAGAACCGGCGGATGTCGTCGCGATATTTGTCGTTCCATTCGAGGAAGGGCGGCGCAAAATTGCCAAGCTGATAGCCGTCCGGGCCGATGTCCCAGGGTTCGGCGATCAGCACCCGGTCGCCAAGGGCCGGATCGTCCCGAATAGCCCTGAGCAACGGTGCCGCGGCGTCGAACACGCCATCGACACGACCCAAAATCGGCGCCAGATCGAAGCGGAAACCGTCGACGCCAGCATGGCGGACAAAGTGACGAAGCGTGTCGAGGATCATTTCCTGGACGATCGGATGATCACAGGCGACCGTGTTGCCGGTGCCGGTGTCGTTAGCCAAGCTGCCGTCCGGCCAATGTCGGAAGTAGGCGCGGCTGTCGAGGCCGCGCAGCGACAGCATCGGCCCAAGCTTGTCGCTTTCGCCGGTGTGGTTGAAGACGAGGTCGAGGATTACGCCGATGCCGGCCTCACGCAGCGTGGCGACCGTCTGCCGCAATTCCGCGAGACCGCCGGGCGCCAGGCGCGGATCGAGCGCCATGAAGGTCACGGGGTTGTAGCCCCAGGCATTACGCAGCCCGAGCGGCGGCAGATGCCGCTCATCGATCGATGCCGTCACCGGCATCAGTTCGACCGTCCCGACCCCGAGTTTTTTCAGGTGCTCGACGATGGCCGGATGGGCAAGAGCTGCAATCGTTCCGCGCTGGGGCTTCGGGATGTCCGGATGCAGCATTGTGAAGGCGAGCACCGGCACTTCGTAGATCAGGCCACCGGGCTGGAATAGCGGCGGCAAGGCAGGCACCGGTTGCGGCAGGGTGGCGGCAATCGCTTTCGGCAGCAGCGGCGCGGTATCGGTGCCCTCGCCCCGTCGTGCGGCGAGCCTGATATCATAGATATAAGGCCTGTCGATCTCGACGGCATATGGGTCGACCAGCAGCTTGTCGGGATCGAACCAGAGCCCTTTGTCGGGCGCATAGTCGCCATCGGCGCGAAACCCGTATCGGGTGCCGGCAGCGAGGCCGGCAACGAAAAGCCCGTGAACGCCCTCGCCTTCCGGCCGGAGTTCGAGCCGGTCGATCTCCCTGTTACCCTGCTCGTCGAAGATTGAGACCCAGAGCCGGCGGGCCGCCGACGACCATGCGGCAAAGCGAATGCCTTCGCGGGTGACGGTCGCGCCGAGCGAGGTCACGTGCACTCACAGCAACAGATCATAGACAGTTTGAGGCGTTGGCAGGTTGGCTCCCCCTTTTGTGGGAGAAGGTGTCGCCAAAGGCGACGGATGAGGGGTGCTCCAGCTAGGCACCGACAGCACTCCGTCCAACACCCCTCATCCGGCTCGGCGCTACGCGCCAATCCACCTTCTCCCACAAGGGGAGAATGAAAGGCGCGCCGCGCCAGCTTCACGTAATCACGCTTGGCTTGGCGCGGCCGGTATGGCTACGAATTCCGGCGATATCATCGGCTGCCGCAATCAAATCGTCAAGCGCCTCCTGCGTGTCGAGATCATGCCTGGACGTGTCCGGCTCGTAGCGCTCGATATAGACGCGCAGCGTCGCGCCCGAGGTGCCGGTGCCGGAAAGACGGAAGACGACGCGCGATCCGCCTTCGAACAGCACCCTGATGCCCTGGTTCTTGGCTATCGAGCCGTCGACCGGGTCGTGGTAGGCGAAATCATCGGCGCTGGCGATCTTCATGCCACGCACGCTGGTGCCGGGCAGTGATGCGAGTTTCGTCCGCAATTCGTCGACCAGCGCGTTGGCGCGGTCGGTCTCGACCTCCTCATAGTCGTGGCGCGAATAGTAATTGCGGCCATAGGCGGCCCAGTGCTCGGTGACAATCTGCTTGGCGCTTTCGCCCCGGGCAGCAAGGATATTGAGCCACAAAAGTACCGCCCACAGCCCGTCCTTTTCGCGGACATGGTTGGAGCCGGTTCCCGCACTTTCCTCGCCGCAGATCGTTGCCATGTCGGCATCGAGCAGATTGCCGAAGAATTTCCAGCCGGTCGGCGTTTCATAAATGCCGATGCCGAGCTTTTCGGCGACGCGATCGGCCGCACCGCTGGTCGGCATCGAGCGCGCGATGCCTTTCAGGCCGGCCTTGTAGCCCGGTGCCAGATGGGCGTTGGCGGCGAGCATGGCCACCGAATCCGACGGAGTGACGAAAATGCCCTTGCCGATGATCAGGTTACGATCGCCGTCGCCGTCGGAAGCAGCGCCGAAATCCGGCGCATCCGGTCCCATCATCTCGTCATAGAGGTGTTTGGCATGGACCAGGTTGGGATCGGGATGGTGGCCGCCGAAATCCGGCAGGGGAATGAAGTTGCGGGCGGTCCCCTTCGGTGCGCCGAGCCGGTTCTCCAGGATATCCTTGGCGTAAGGGCCGGTCACGGCATGCATGGCGTCGAAGCGCATGCGAAAACCCGATTTGAACAGTGCGCGCAAGGCATCGAAATCGAACAGGCCTTCCATCAGCTCGGCATAGTCGGCGACCGGGTCGATCACCTCGACCGTCATGCCGCCCGCCTCTACCGTGCCGATCGTGTCGAGATCGACCGTGCCGATGTCGGCGATCTTGAAGCTCGAAATCACCTTGGTCTTGGCGAAGATCGCATCAGTCAGCTTTTCCGCCGCAGGGCCGCCATTGCCGGCATTGTATTTGATGCCGAAATCCTCGTGCGGGCCGCCCGGATTGTGGCTGGCCGACAGGATGATGCCGCCGAAGGTTTTGTATTTGCGGATGACATTGGACGCTGCTGGCGTCGACAGGATGCCGCCCTGTCCGACCATCACCTTGCCGAAGCCGTTTGCCGCCGCCATGGCGATGGCCTTCTGGATAACTTCGCGGTTGTAGAAGCGGCCGTCGCCGCCGATCACCAGGGTCTTGCCCTCGAACCCGTCCAACGCATCGAAGATCGACTGGATGAAGTTCTCGGCATAGTGCTCCTGCTGGAACACCGGTACTTTCTTGCGCAGCCCGGAAGTGCCGGGCTTCTGGTCTAAGTAGGGTTTGGTGGCGATGGTGCGTATCATGCGTCAGACAGCCCTTTTCGAAAGCAGCAAGCGATAGAGTTCGAGGTATTTTTCTGCGCTTTTATGCCACGACACATCGGCCTTCATGCCTTGCCGCTGCATCGACGTCCAGATCGTGGGGCTGGCATGCGCTTCCACCAACCGGCGGATGGTGTGCAGCAAGGCGCCAGCATCGGCGGGCGCGAACTGGAAGCCGGTCGCCACACCTGCCGAAACGGCCGCTTCATTGGCGTCGATGACCGTGTCGGCAAGGCCGCCGGTGCGGGCGACGACCGGCACGCAGCCATAGCGCAGGCCGTAGAGCTGCGTCAGCCCGCAAGGCTCGAAACGCGACGGGATGACGATGGCGTCGCAGCCGCCCTGCATGATGTGGGACAGCCCCTCGTCGTAACCGACAACGACGCCGATGCGACCGCGATGGCGGGCGACGGCGGCCAGCAGCGCGCCTTCGAGGCCGGCGTCGCCGGACCCCAGGATCGCCAGGCGTGCGCCCCTCGCAATGATCCCGTCGATCACCGTCGCCAGTATGTCCATGCCCTTCTGCCAGGTGAGCCGGCTGATGACGCAGACGATCGGACTGTCGTCGCGGTCGAGATTGAAACGATCCTCGACCGCGGTCCGGTTGGGATGCCGCGCCTTCAATGTCTTGGCCGTGTAGTTGGAGACCAGATGCTTGTCGGTTTCAGCGTTCCATATTTCGGTATCGATGCCATTGACGATGCCATAGAGATCGACGGATCGCATGTTGACGAGCCCATCGAGCCCCATGCCGAATTCCGGCGAGCGGATCTCCTGCGCATAAGTCGGGCTGACTGTGGTGATGGCCCAGGCGGCCTGCAGGCCGGCCTTGAGAAACCCGACACCGCCATAATATTCGACGCCGTCGAGCGCCATGGCCGCCGCCGGCAAGCCAAGCTCGCCAAAGATGGCGGCGCCGAACTGACCCTGGAAAGCGAGGTTATGGACGGTGATCATCGACGGCGTGCCGACCGCCTTGCCGTAGCGCATATAGGCCAGCGTCATCGCCGATTGCCAGTCATGGGCATGGACGATGTCCGGCTGGTAGCCCGAGATGGCGCCGCCGGCGATGTCGCCGCCAACCTGGCTCAAGGCCGCGAAACGCCGCCAATTGTCCGGCCAATCGGCGCCGGTGGCATTGCCATAGGGACCGCCGGGACGATCGAACAGATGCGGCGCGTCGAGCACGAACAGGTCGAGCCCGGCAATCTGGACAGCATGGACCGACGCCTTACCGCCCTGCAGCAGCGGATATTGGTGAACGGGTTTTTTCTTCTTGAAGGTGTCCATCACTTGGGGATAGCCGGGAACAAGCGTGCGCATCGTCACGCCCTTGCCGGCGAGCGCGACGGGCAACGCGCCGGTCACGTCGGCAAGCCCGCCAGTTTTGATCAGAGGGAATATTTCGGGCGTGACCGACAGAACCTGCATTCATTGCAATCCCAGTTTGTCGATCATCGCCTGCGTGACGAGGCAGATGCCCTTTTCGGAAACGCGGAAGCGCTTGGCGTCGAGAACGGGATCCTCGCCGACCACCAGCCCCTCCGGTATCCTCACGCCATGGTCGATCACCACGCGCTTCAATCTTGCGTTCCGGCCGACCTGGCAGTCGGGCAGCATGACGACTTCCTCGAGCGTCGAATAAGAGTTGATGCGCGCGCCGGTGAAGATCAGGCTTCGCTTCAGCGAAGCACCAGAGACGATGCAATCACCTGAGACGAGCGACGACACAGCCGAGCCGCGGCGGCCATCCTCGTCATGCACGAACTTTGCCGGCGGCTTCAGCTCCGCATAGGTCCAGATCGGCCAGTCGCGGTCGTAGAGGTCGAGCTCCGGCGTGATGTCGGTGAGGTCGATATTGGCTTCCCAATAGGCGTCGACGGTCCCAACATCGCGCCAGTAGGCTTCGTTCTCTGCGGTCGAGCGCACGCAGGATTTGGCGAAGCGATGGGCGATCGCCTTCCCGTGCTCGACGACATAGGGGATGATGTCCTTGCCAAAGTCGCGGCTGGAGCCCGGCTCTGCCGCGTCGCGGCGCAATTGCTCCATCAGGAACTTGGTCTTGAACACGTAGATGCCCATCGAGGCCAGGGCAAAGTCCGGTTTATCGGGGATGCCGGGCGGATCGGCCGGTTTTTCGATGAAGGAGATGATGGTGTCCTTGGCATCGACATGCATGACACCGAAGCCGGTCGCCTCCATGCGGGGCACTTCGAGGCAGCCGACAGTGACATCGGCACCGGCGTCGACATGCTGGCGAAGCATCAGCTCGTAATCCATCTTATAGATATGGTCGCCGGCCAGGACGACCATGTATTCGGGCCCGTAGGCCTCGATGATGTCGATGTTCTGGTAGACCGCGTCGGCCGTGCCCTCATACCACTGCGTTTCCGACACGCGCTGGCTGGCCGGCAGGATATCGAAGCTTTCGTTGCGCTCGGGCCGCAGGAAGTTCCAGCCGCGCTGCAGGTGGCGGATTAGCGAGTGTGCCTTGTACTGAGTGGCGACGCCGAGGCGGCGAATACCGGAATTGAGCGCATTGGAGAGCGCAAAATCGATGATGCGCGTCTTGCCGCCGAAATAGACTGCGGGCTTGGCGCGCCGGTCGGTCAATTCCTTGAGGCGGCTGCCACGGCCGCCGGCCAGAACATAGGCCATGGCATCGCGCGCCAGCGGCTGGGTCCGTTTTATCTCTGCCATTTTTATCCTCCCAAGTTACGCGCTGCGAGACATCGCTTAGTCCGGAGCAAATTCGAGCATGATCGTCGACAGCGGCGGCAACAGGATCGTCGCCGAGATGCCTCCTCCTTCCGCCCGAGCCTCGACGGCACCGCCATTGCCCTTGCCGGAACCGCCATAGTCGGTGGCGTCCGTGTTGATGATCTCGCGCCATCTTCCAGCCGTCGGCAACGGCACGCGATAATCGTCACGGGGCACCGGTGTAAAATTGGAGATGACGGCGACCGGGTTTCCGCCCGGCGCGCTGCGCAGCCAGGCAAAGACAGAGTTCGCGCTATCGTCGACGATCAGCCAGGAAAAGCCTTCCGGCTCGCAATCGCGAGCATGCAGGGCCGGGCGTGAGCGGTAGAGATAGTTGAGATCGCGCACCGTCTGCCAGACGCCGCGATGGGCCTGGAAATCGAGCAGGTTCCAGTCGAGCGCGCGCGCCTCGCTCCACTCGCGGCGCTGGGCGAATTCCTGCCCCATGAACAACAGCTTTTTGCCGGGGTAGCCCCACATGAAGGCGTAGTATGCGCGCAGCGTCGCGAATTTCTGCCAGTCGTCGCCGGCCATCTTGCCGAGCAGCGTCCCCTTGCCGTGCACGACCTCGTCATGGGAGAGCGGCAGCACGAAATTCTCGCTGAAGGCGTAGACCAGGCCGAAGGTGATGTCGCTGTGATGATGCTTGCGAAAAATTGGCTCCTTGGAGAAATACTCCAGCGTGTCGTGCATGAATCCCATGTTCCACTTGAAGCCGAAACCCAGCCCGCCCTCATGCACCGGCTGCGAAACTTTTGGCCATGAGGTCGATTCCTCGGCAATCGTCATCACGCCAGAATGATGGCCGTAGACCTCCTTGTTCATTCTCTGGAGGAAGCTGACCGCTTCAAGGTTCTCGCGCCCACCCTTTTCGTTGGGAATCCATTCGCCGGCCTTGCGCGAATAGTCGAGGTAGAGCATCGAGGCGACGGCATCGACCCGCAAACCATCGACGTGGTACTTCTCGGCCCAAAACAGCGCATTGTTGACGAGGAACGAGACGACCTCGCGCCGGCCGAAATTGTAGATCGCGGTGTTCCAGTCGGGATGGAAGCCCTTGCGCGGGTCGGCATGCTCATAGAGCGCGGTGCCGTCGAAATTGGCCAGGCCATGCGCGTCCACCGGAAAATGTGCCGGCACCCAGTCGAGGATGACGCCGAGGCCGGCGCGGTGGGCGCCGTCGACGAACCGGGCAAAACCGTCCGGATCGCCGAAGCGGGCCGACGGCGCGTAGAGGCCGGTCGTCTGGTAACCCCAGGACGGATCATAGGGATGTTCGGAGATCGGCATGAATTCGATGTGGGTGAAACCCGTGTCTACAACGTAGGGGATCAGCCGGCCGGCGAGTTCGTCCCATGACAGGAAGCTGCCGTCGTCGTGAAGCTGCCAGGAGCCGGCATGGACCTCGTAGATCGACACCGCCTCGCGCCTGGGATCGGCGTTGCGCCAGAAATTGCGGTGCGCCTCATCACCCCATTGATGCGCCGGCGGAAGCGCCGTCACCGAAGCGGTGGCCGGGCGCAGTTCGGACTTGAAAGCGAACGGATCGGCCTTCAGCGGCAGCCTCACGCCATCGGGCCCGATGATCTCGTATTTGTACGGCCGGCCGGCGCCGATATCGGGAATGAACAACTCCCAGATGCCGGTGTCTCGACGGATGCGCATCGTATGCCTGCGGCCGTCCCATTCGTTGAAGTCGCCGACCACCGAAACGCGCCTTGCATTGGGCGCCCAGACGGCGAAATGCACGCCGGACGCACCCTCGTGATCGATGAGATGCGCACCAAGCTTGTCGAACAGCCTGAGGTGCGAACCTTCGGCGATGTAATAGTCGTCCAGCGGACCGAGCACCGGACCGAACGAATAGGGATCGGTCAGCCACCAGTCACCGCCGGCATTGCGCGCGTGATAGCGCAGCGGCTGACGCTTTCTGAGCGACAGGAGGCCCTCGAAGAAGCCGCCTTCGTCGCGCCTGGAGAGTTCGCCGGCTTTCTTGCCGGTCAGCGTATAGGCAGTGACGAACTCGGCATGAGGGACGAAGCAGCGGGCGACAAAGCCGTTGTCAACCTCGTGCACACCGAGGACAGCGAAAGGATCACTATGCGTACCGGCGACAATTGCCGCGACATCACCGGCTGAAGCCAGTCCATCCGGCCCGCTTGTCGCAGCGGTCGCGCGCGGCTTCCTCATCAGGCAGTGACCCTCCCCGGCACCCGGACCACGTTGTTCGTGGCCTCATGCAATCATATCAGACCGGCACGTTCCAGATTTCTTTCGCATATTGGCGGATCGTACGGTCGGACGAGAACCAGCCGACGCGGGCAACATTGCGGATTGCCTTGGCGTACCAATCCGGGCTGTTGCGCCAGACGGCGTCGACATCGCGCTGGGTGGCGGCGTAGGCATCGAAATCCGCGGCGACCATGAACCAGTCGCTCTGATAGAGGCCGTTCATCAGGTCGCGATAGCGTTCCGGATCGTCAGGCGAAAAGACGCCCGACGAAACGGCAGCCACGGCCTGCGCCAGTTCGGGAGACGCTCCGATTACCGATCGCGGATCGTAGCCGTTGCTGCGCCGCTCGGCGACCTCTTCGGTGGTCAGGCCGAAAATGAAGATGTTGTCGTCGCCGACGCATTCCTTGATCTCGACATTGGCGCCGTCAAGCGTGCCGATGGTCAGCGCACCGTTCAGCGCAAACTTCATGTTGCCGGTACCGGAGGCTTCCATGCCGGCGGTCGATATCTGCTCTGAAAGATCGGCGGCCGGCATCATGATCTCGGCCAGGCTGACATTGTAGTTCGGCACGAACACCACTTTGAGCAAGCCGCGAACGGCCGGGTCGCGGTTGATGACCTTGGCGACGTCGTTGGCAAGTTTGATGATCAGCTTGGCGTTGTGATAGCTGGGCGCTGCCTTGCCGCCAAAGAACTTGACGCGTGGCATCCAGTTGCGCTCCGGATGGGAGCGGATCTGGTCATAGAGGGCGACTGTTTCGAGGATGTTCAGAAGCTGACGCTTGTATTCGTGGATGCGCTTGATCTGGATGTCGAACAGCGCGGAGGGATCGACCTTGATGCCGAGGCGGTCGGCGACGAGATTGGCAAGCTTGGCCTTGTTCGCCCGCTTGACTGCCGCGAACTTGTCGCGGAAGGCGGCGTCGTCGGCAAAACCATCGAGCTCCTTGATTGCGTCTATATCGTCGAGGAAGCGGTCGCCGATCGCCTCGCGGGTGAGCGCGGTGAGACCGGGATTGCACTGGATCAGCCAGCGCCGCGGCGTGATGCCGTTGGTCTTGTTGTTGATGCGGTCGGGGTAGAGCCTGTGGAGTTCGGCAAACACCGTTTCCTTCATCAGCTCGGTGTGAAGGGCAGAGACGCCGTTGATCGAGTGCGAGCCGACAAAGGCCAGATTGCCCATGCGCACCCGGCGCTCGCCATTTTCCTGTATCAGCGAGATCTGGCTGATCTGCTCGTCAGAGAACTGGTCTGAGGCGCGCGCCTCCAGCAGCACTTCTGCGTTGATGGCGTAGACGATCTGCATATGGCGCGGCAACAGCCGCTCGAACAGCGGCACCGGCCAGCTTTCGAGCGCCTCGGGAAGCAGCGTGTGGTTGGTGTAGCCGAAGGTGCGCTTGGTGATGCTCCAGGCCTGGTCGAAATCCATACCGTGGACGTCCATCAACAGGCGCATCAGCTCGGGCACGGCGATGGCCGGATGGGTGTCGTTCAGATGGATCGCCGCCTTGTCGGGCAGCGACTGCAGGTCGCCATACTGGCTGAGATGACGCTGGATGATGTCCTGCAACGATGCGGTGGAAAAGAAATACTCTTGCCTTAGCCGCAGTTCCTGCCCGGCCCTATGGGAATCAGCGGGGTAAAGGACGCGCGACAAGGCATCGGCCTTGTTGCTTTCGGCGAGTGCACCGATGTGGTCGCCGGCGTTGAACTTGTCGAGCAGGATCGGATCGATCGGCATGCCGGACCAGAGCCGCAGGGTGTTGACGCGGTTGGCCCTCCAGCCAACCACCGGCGTATCGTAGGCAACCGCCAGAACATGTTCGATCGGCTTCCAGACGTGGCGCTCAAGCCTGCCGTCCTTCGATGTGATCGATTCGACCGAGCCGCCGAAACCGACCTCGAAAGAACGTTCGCGCCGCTCGAACTCCCAAGGATTGCCGTGATCGAGCCAAGTCTCAGGCAGCTCAACCTGCCAGCCGCCATGGATTTCCTGCCGGAACATGCCGTTGGCGTAGCGAATGCCATAACCATGCGAGGGAATGTCGACGGTTGCCATGCTTTCCATGAAGCAGGCGGCGAGCCGGCCAAGACCGCCATTGCCAAGGGCTGCATCTGGTTCGAGGGCCGCGATGAGGTCGAGGTCGACGCCGAGAGACCGCAGCGCTTCGCGCATATTATCCATCAGGCCAAGATTGGAGAAGGCGTCGCGCATCAGGCGGCCGATGAGGAATTCCAGTGACAGATAATAGACGCGCTTTTCCTGATGGGCGTAGGCCTCTTGCGTCGCCTGCATCCAATGATCGACGATATGGTCGCGCACGACCTTGATCGAGGCGGTAAGCCAGTCGTACTGCGTCGCGACATTGGTGCCCTTGCCGAGCCTGTATTTGAGGGCCTTCAAGACTTCATCGGCAAGCGCCTTGGGATCGGAGTTTTCGAGAATGGGAGCTTTGGATGTGATCGCGTGCGTCATGCTGCCTCTCGTGCGGTTGCCATGATCATACCGGCTTTCACCATTCCTCCCAGCGCATGCTAGCGCATATCGTTGTGCGTTCAATCGAGTTAGATTGCCGCGGGGCAGCTTACCCCACGGCAATTTGCCAACTTAAGGCGCGTCATGTTTGGGCAGCCTCTGCGACGCGCCTTAAGTTCCTATTTTTGTGCATGTCGTCATCCCAAACCGCTGCGCACCCTCGGTTCCTCGCCCGAGGGCATGCTTTTGGGCGACATGCATCAGGCTGCCAGCGCCGCCTCCGGCGGGAGCTTCGCTCCGGTCATGAAGGCAACGGCGTCGGACATCGTATATTGCTTGGGATCGATGACACAGAGGCGACGGCCCAGCCGATGGATGTGAATGCGGTCGGCCACCTCGAAGACATGCGGCATGTTGTGCGAGATCAGCACGATCGGCAGGCCGCGCTTCTTCACGTCGAGGATCAGTTCGAGCACGCGGCGGCTCTCCTTGACGCCTAACGCCGCCGTCGGCTCATCCATGATGACCATCTTCGAGCCGAAGGCGGCGGCGCGCGCCACCGCCACGCCCTGGCGTTGACCGCCCGACAGCGTTTCCACGGCCTGGCTGATGTTCTGGATGGTCATCAGGCCAAGTTCGGTGAGCTTGTCGCGGGCGCGCTTTTCCATTGCCGGGCGGTCGAGCATGCGCAGCCAGTCGCCCAGAAAACCCGGTTTGCGGATCTCGCGACCAAGGAACATATTGTCGGCGATCGACAGCGCCGGCGACAGCGCAAGGTTCTGGTAGACGGTTTCGATGCCGGCTTCGCGAGCTTCGATGGGCGACTTGAAGAGCACCTGCTTGCCGTCCAACTCGATGATCCCCTCGTCCGGAATCACGGCGCCCGAGATCGCCTTGATCAGCGTCGACTTGCCGGCGCCGTTGTCGCCGATCACCGCCAGGATTTCTCCCGGATAGAGATCGAAGTCGCAGCTGTTCAGTGCGGTAACGCGGCCGTAGCGCTTGATGAGGCCACGCGCGGTGAGGATGGGCTCCTGGGTCATGGTTACACCGAAACCTTTCTGATCCACTGGTCGATCGCCACGGCGCCGATGATCAGCACACCGGTGAGCAGAACTTTCCATTGCGGATCGGCGCCCAGCATGTTGAGGCCCATCGAGACGACGCCGACGATCATCGCGCCGAACAACGTGCCTAAAATCGAGCCGCGTCCGCCGAAGAGGGAAATACCGCCGATCACCGTCGCGGTGATAGCCTGCAAATTGTAGTCGGTAACGGCGGCGGACGGCGAGATCGAACCGTTGCGACCGATGGAGACCCAGGCGGCGAAAGCGGCGATCAGCCCGGCAAGGGTGTAGACCGAGATCAGCACCTTCTTGGTCTGGATGCCCGACAGCTTGGCCGCCTCCGGGTCGTCGCCGACGGCGTAGACATGGCGGCCCCATGCCGTGTGATTGAGCACATACCAGAGGATCATCACCAGCACCACCATGGCAATGACGCCGAACGTCAGCACCGCCGTGCCGACCTTGAAGTTGAGGCCAAACAGATGCAGCAGCGGCGCCTGGACGTCGACGTCGGCGTCACGGATCGTCTCATTGGCCGAATAGATGAAATTGGTGGCCATGACGATGTTCCAGGTGCCCAGCGTGACGATGAAGGGCGGCAGCTTCATGTACGCGACCAGCAGCCCGTTGAGCAGCCCGCAGGCCGCGCCGGCGCCAAGCCCGATCACCACGGCAAGCAAGGTCGGCAGGCCATAGGTGACTGCGCAGTTGCCCATGATCACGGCCGAAATCACCATGATCACGCCGATTGACAGGTCGATGCCGGCTGTAAGGATGACCAGTGTCTGCGCAGCACCGAGAATACCGACGATGGCGATCTGCTGCAGGATCAGCGTCAGCGTGTAGGACGAAAAGAACCGTCCTCCGATTGTGATACCGAAGACGGCGATCGACAGAACCAGCACGATCAGCGGAACCGCGGCCGGAGTAGAATGCAGGAAATGCTGGATGCGCTTGACGATCGACGTGCCGTGCTCGTCAAAAGCAGCGACGCTTGCGTCGCTGTTCGAGAGAGCCTTTTCGAATTCTTGAACCTGAGCCATGTTTCCTCCCGTGGGGCTTCAGCCACGCCGACGCCCGTCCAACCGATCTGCCGCCGGAATTGTTCGTGCTTGCATTACCGCATCGTCCACCCGAAGCGGCCGGGGATCAAGCCCCGGCCGATCGGATCTGTTGCCTGTCAGACTGGCATCAGCCCCAGCACTTGGCGAGGCCTTCCTTGGTGTCGATGGACTTCACGCCCTCCGCGGGCTTGTCGGTCACGAGGTTGACACCGGTGTCGAAGAAATCCTTGCCTTCGGTCGGCTCGGGCTTCGTGCCGTCCTTGGCGAAAGCGGCGATCGCTTCGATGCCGAGTGCCGCCATCTGCAGCGGATATTGCTGTGAGGTCGCACCGATCACGCCCTCGGCGACCGACTTCACGCCGGGGCAGCCGCCATCAACCGACACGATCAGCACATTGCCTTCGAGACCCACGGCCTTGAGCGCCTGGTAGGCGCCGACGGCCGCCGGCTCGTTGATGGTGTGGATGACGTTGATGCCGGGGTCCTTCTGGAGAAGGTTCTCCATCGCCTTGCGGCCGCCTTCTTCGTTGCCGTTGGTGACGTCGTGGCCGACGATACGCGGATCGTCCTCGTCGCCGATCTTGTTGGGGTCTTTCACGTCGATGCCGTAGCCCATCATAAAGCCTTGATCGCGCAAGACGTCCACCGTCGGCTGCGAGGGCGTCAGGTCGAGGAAGCCGATCTTGGCATCCTTCGCCTTGTCGCCGAGCGTCGCGGCGGCCCACGCGCCGATCAGCTTGCCGGCCTCCAGATTGTCCGTCGCAAAGGTCGCGTCGGCAGCGTCGAGCGGATCAAGCGGCGTGTCGAGCGCGATCACGAGCAGACCGGCGTCACGCGCCTTCTTCACCGCCGGGACAATGCCCTTGGTGTCCGACGCGGTGATCAGGATGCCCTTGGCGCCGTCGGCGATACAGCTTTCGATCGCCGCCACCTGGCTCTCGCTGTCGCCGTCGATCTTGCCGGCGTAAGCCTTAAGATCGACGCCGAGTTCTTTGGCTTTCGCGGTCGCACCTTCCTTCATCTTCACGAAGAACGGGTTGGTGTCGGTCTTGGTGATCAGGCAGGCGCCGACATCGGCGGCGGACGCAGCCGAGGTGAACGCCATCAGACCCAGTCCGGCCGCGGCAAACACGGTGGACTTCAATAGTGCTGTCTTGGTCACGATTTTCCTCCCAGTGGAACCATTTCGGATGCCGGCCAACCGGCACCTGCACAAAGCATCCAGCGACTTCTCCCAGCGTGGACGCCTGCCCCAACAGAATACCAGACCGAGGTCTCTGTCAATAATTAAATCACTCTTATTTATTATTGACAGCGCTGCGTCGTTCACCCATTCTGGCCCAAAAGCGGTGAGGGGAAACGACGGGAGGAACAGGGGTGGAGACCGGCACTACAAGGCACGGTTCGCCCGAGGCAGCCGAAAGCCGCATTCACCGCGGCACCAACCAGAGCGGCATGCGGGACCACAATGAGCGGCTGGTGCTGTCGCTGGTGCGTCAGCACGGCAGCCTGGCCAAGTCCGACATTGCGCGCATGACCGGACTTTCTGCCCAGACGGTTTCGGTCATCATGCGTGAGCTCGAGGAGGACAACCTCCTTGTCCGTCAGGCGCCGCTGCGCGGCAAGATCGGCCAACCTTCCATTCCGATGGCGCTCAATCCCGATGGTGCCTATTTCATCGGTTTGAAGATCGGCCGTCGTAGCGCCGAACTCGTGCTGATCGATTTTCTCGGCAATGTGCGCTCGATGCTGCAGCATTCCTACCGCTATCCGGCGCCGCGCGAGACGGTCGAATTCGTCACCTCCGGCATGAAGACGATGCGCGGCGATCTCACCCCGGCGCAGGACAAGCGCATTGCCGGACTTGGCATCGCCATGCCGTTCGAATTGTGGAACTGGGCCGATACGGCAGGTGCGCCGCGCGACGTCATGGACGAATGGCGCCACCGCGACATCCGCGCCGACATCCAGGCGCAGTGCGAATTCCCGGTCTACCTGCAGAACGACGCCACCTCGGCCTGCGGCGCCGAACTGGTGTTCGGCCGGGCGGGTGCGGCGCGCGACTTCGTCTATTTCTATATCGGTGCCTTCGCCGGCGGCGGCATCGTGCTGAATGGTCACCTTTTCGGCGGACCGACCGGCAATGCCGGCGCGCTGGGTTCGATGCCGGTGCCCGGACCGGACGGCAAGCCGGCCCAATTGATCGACGTGGCGTCGATTGCCATGCTGGAAAAGGCGCTTAACGCACGCGGTATCGAGGCCTCGCACCTGTGGACGTCACCGGAGGATTGGGGCGAGATCGGCGTCGAGCTCGACGACTGGATCGCCTGCGCTTCGCAGGCGCTCGCCTATGCCATTGTGGCGGCGTCATCGGTTATCGATTTCGAGGCAGCGGTGATCGACGGATGGATGCCGAAGGCCGTACGGCGCCGGCTCGTCGATGCCGTTGTCGAAGCTATCGGCAAGATCGATGGTGAAGGCCTGAAGCTTCCGGCCATTCGCGAGGGGACTGTCGGCATTCATGCACGTGCCCTGGGCGGCGCCAGCCTGCCGCTTTCCGAGCGCTTCCTTATCGGCTCGACCATGATTTCCAGGAGTGCCTGAGCGTGCTGATCGGAATCCCGGTACTGCTCGGTCCGGAGCTTCTGGCGACGCTGCGTGCCATGGGTCATGGCGACGAGATCGCCCTTGTCGACGGAAACTACCCGGCGAAAGAGCAGGCACACCGGCTCATCCGCGCCGACGGTCATCATCTTGTTCCGATGCTCGACGCCGTCCTCAGCGTGTTGCCTGTCGATGATGCAGTGCCGGAGGCGCTGTTTCGCGCGTCGGTCAAAGGAAATCCCCTGCTTGCCGATCCCGTTCATCACGAGATGGAGGCGATCTGCGCCAAGCGTGCTCCGGGCCGCAAGGTGGTTGCGCTTGCCGGCGCCGACTTTTATCAACGGGTTAGGTCCGCGCACGCGATCGTCGCGACAAGTGAGCCGCGGCTCTACGCCAACATCATCATCCGCAAGGGTGTAATCTATCCGCCGGAGACCAGGAAACCATGATCCTCTGTTGCGGCGAAGCCCTGATCGACATGCTGCCACGCACCACGACGGAGGGCGAGCCGGCCTTTGCCCCCTATGTCGGCGGCGCGGTGTTCAATACCGCTATTGCGCTCGGCCGGCTGGGAGCACCCGCTGGTTTCTTTTCCGGCCTGTCGTCGGATCTGTTCGGCGGCCAATTCAGGGACGCGCTCGGGGCAAGCAAGGTCAGTTCCACCTATGCGCACACATCGCCCCGGCCGACCACGCTTGCGTTCGTGCGGCTGGACAACGGCCAGGCGAGCTACACGTTCTACGATGAAAACACAGCCGGAAGGATGCTGACCATCGACGATCTGCCGAAACTCGGCAGCGAGATCGAAGCCATGCTGTTCGGCGCCATCAGCCTGATCTCGGAGCCGGCCGGATCAGCCTACGAGGAATTCATGCGGCGCGAGTACAGTCGCCGCGTCATGATGCTCGACCCCAACATCCGGCCCAATTTCATTCCGGACAAGGCCAAGCATCTCAAACGCATCCGCTCGATGATGGCGATGGCCGACATCGTGAAGCTGTCGGACGAGGACCTCAACTGGTTCGGCGAAGCCGGCTCGCACGAGGACGTTGTCCGCAACTGGCTGGATCGCGGCCCGACGCTGATCGTCGTTACCCATGGCAGCGAAGGCGCCGTCGGCTACACCAGGAATCACAAGGTCACGGTTGTGCCAGACAAGGTCGAGGTGGTCGATACTGTCGGCGCCGGCGACACGTTCAACGCCGGCATCCTGGCCTCGCTGCACGAGCAAGGCCTGTTGTCGAAGGAGGCGATCGCCAATCTGCCGGAAGACGCCATCCACAAGGCGCTGGCGCTTGGCGCCAAGGCTGCGGCGGTAACCGTGTCGCGGGCCGGTGCCAATCCGCCCTGGCGGCATGAAATCGCCTGATTGGACGGCGATGCGCTGAAGACGGCGCTGGACATCAATCACTTTATGTTTCGCCCAGCCGAGCGCGAGCAACACAACGGCCGTGAGGTGCGCAACAAAGCCCCGGATTTCCAGCGTCTGACGGGGACCTGTCGCAATCAGAGGTAACAGGCTGCGACACTTGAGCAATTCGCGGTTTTGCCCATGCGGCTTTCTCGGCCGCGCCAAGTCTGATACCAGCGGCCCGTTATCTGGCTAGTACCGTTTGAGGCCGACATGCAGTTCATCGATCTAGGCGCGCAGCGCGAACGAATCCGCGACAGACTGAAAGCAACCATCGACCGCGTCGTCGACGAGGGGCGCTATATTCTCGGCCCCCAAGTCACCGAATTCGAAAACAAGCTTGCCGCCTATATCGGCACCAAGCATGTGGTAGCCTGCGCCAACGGCACTGACGCACTGCTGCTGCCGCTGTTTGCGGCCGGCATCGGCCCAGGTGACGCGGTGTTCGTGCCGAGCTTCACCTTCGCCGCCACGGCGGAAGTGGTGGCGCTGGCCAAGGCTGAGCCGGTTTTCGTCGATGTCGATCCCCAGACCTACAACATCGACATCGCCAGTCTCGAGGCGGCCATCGCCATGATCAAGGCGGAAGGCCGGCTGAAGCCAAGGGCGATCATTCCCGTCGACCTGTTCGGGCTCGCTGCTGACTACGAGGCGCTCATGGCGATCGCCAACCGCGAAGGGCTGATGGTGATCGAGGATGCCGCTCAGGCGATCGGCGGCTCGATCGACGGCAAAATGTGCGGTTCGTTCGGCGCGGTCGGCTCGACCAGCTTCTACCCGGCAAAACCGCTCGGCTGCTATGGCGACGGCGGCGCGATGTTCACCAATGACGATGCGCTGGCCGAACAGCTCCGCTCGTTCGCCTTTCACGGCAAGGGCGAAACCCAATATGACAATGTCCGCGTCGGCATCAATTCGCGGCTCGATACGCTGCAGGCGGCGATCCTGATCGAGAAGCTGGCCATTCTCGAAGACGAGATGGTTGCCAGGCAAGCGGTCGCCAATCGGTATGCCGAAGGCCTCGGCGACATCGTCAAGACGGCGCGCAACCTAGAAGGTGGCCGTTCGGCCTGGGCGCAATATGCCATCGAGACGCCGAAGCGCGACGGGCTGAAGGCGCATCTCGGGGACAAGGGCATCCCGTCGGTCATCTATTACGTGAAGCCCTTGCACAGCCAGATCGCCTACCGCGACTATCCGCGCACGCCGACGGGTCTAACCGTTTCGGAGGAGCTGCCGAGGCGCATCCTCTGCCTGCCCATGCACCCCTATCTGAGCGAGGCCGACCAGGACCGGATCATCGAGACGATCCGCAACTATATCGGCTCGAATTCGGCGCAAATCGCCGCCGCGTAGACGGTCGTTAGACGGGTCTGGGCTCCGCAGGCTTGCCGCTGGCGATGAAATGCGGATTGGCGAAGTCCTCGTCATCGCTCTGGTTGCGCTTGCCGTAGGCCAGCGGCTGACCATCGAGTGTGCGCGTTATACCGCCTGCCGCGCGCAGCACCGCGTCGCCGGCTGCGGTGTCCCATTCCATGGTGCGGCCGAAGCGCGGATAGACGTCGGCCTCGGCGCCAGCGACAAGACAGAATTTCAGCGACGAGCCAACCGACACGATCTCGGCAGCGCCCACGGTGCGAATATAGGCTTCGGTCTCCGGCGTATTGTGGGACCGGCTGGCGACGACAGTCAGTGGCGCCACACCCGTTCTGGCCGAAATCGGCCGACGGCCGATGATCTGATAGTCGCCATTGACCTCAATTGCTTCCGCCCTGCCCGGCCGGCCGGAAAAGAAGCGTCCCGTGCATGGCGCAAACACCACACCGATCTCCGGCACGCCGTGGCGAACAAGCGCGATGTTGACGGTGAAGTCGGTCCTGCGGTTGACGAATTCCTTGGTGCCGTCGAGCGGATCCACCAGGAAGAAGGCGTCGTCGAGGTCGGGCGGCACGATGCCGGCCGATGCCTCTTCCTCAGCCACGCAAGGGATGTCGGGGAAAGCCGCGCGCAGCCCGGCGAGAATGATCTTTTCGCTCTCGCGATCGGCCTCGGTCACCGGCGAGCTGTCTGATTTCTGGTCGACCGCGCAGCCGGCATCGAAGACGCGCATCACCTCTCGCCCCGCCGCCAACGCGATGCGCTCGAACACGCCGAGCATCGCTTCGTCGTCAGATGCCGCCGCCGCTATCATATTGGTTTTCGGCAATGTCACGCTCGTTCAGCCAGAGTTCCAGGGCCTCTACCATCTCCTCGGCAGACTTGCCGAGTGTCTTGAGATGGATTTCGGGGTTTTCCGGGGCTTCATACGGTGAATCGACGCCGGTGAAATTCTTGATTTCGCCATTCAACGCCCGCGCATAGAGGCCCTTCGGATCGCGCCTGGCGCATTCCTCAAAGGGTGTGTCGACAAACACCTCGACGAATTCACCGGTGGCCATCAACTCCCTGGCCATGCGCCGCTCGGCCCTGAATGGCGAAATGAAGGAAACAATGACGATTAGCCCGGCATCGGCCATCAGCCGCGCCACTTCCGCAACGCGGCGAATGTTTTCGACGCGGTCGGCGTCGGTGAAGCCAAGATCGCGATTGAGGCCGTGGCGGACGTTATCGCCATCCAGGATGTAGGTATGCCGGCCGGTGGCGAACAGCTTTTTCTCGAAAAGATTTGCGATGGTCGACTTGCCCGAGCCCGAGAGCCCGGTGAACCAGAACACGGCGGGCCGCTGGTTCTTCAGATCGGCACGGCCGTGCTTGCCGACATCGAGCGATTGCCAGTGGATGTTTTCGGCGCGGCGCAGCGAATGCAGGATCATGCCGGCGCCGACGGTGGCGTTGGTGATGCGGTCGATCAGGATGAAGGCGCCGGTCGTGCGGTTCTCGGCGAAAGTATCGAAGGCGATCGGCGCCCGCGTCGAGATATTGCAAATGCCGACTTCGTTCATTTCGAGCGACTTGGCCGCCTCATGGGCAAAGTCGTTGACGTTGACTCGATATTTCAGGTCAGTGACGGTGGCGCTGGTCTGATCGGTCTCGGTCCGCAGAATGTAGGAGCGGCCCGGCAACAGCGCATGCTCATCGAACCAGACGATGTTGGCGGCGAACTGGTCGGCGACCTGCGGCCGCGCCGCCGGCGACACCAGCATATTGCCGCGCGAGACCTCGACCTCGTCGTCGAGAACAAGAGTGATGGCCTGGCCGGCGACCGCTTGGCTCAGGTCGCCGCCATGCGAGACGATGCGCCTTACATGAGCGGACTTGCCGGATTTGGCGACAACGACCTCGTCGCCTGTTGAGACAGAGCCGGACGCAATCGTGCCGGCAAAACCGCGAAAATCGAGATTGGGGCGGTTCACATACTGCACTGGAAAACGGAACGGCAGTTCGACAACGGCTTCATCGACCGACACGGTTTCCAGATGTTCGATCAGCGTCGGGCCGGAATACCATTCTGTCTTGTCCGAGCGGCTGGAGACGTTGTCGCCATAACGGGCGGACATGGGGATGGGCACGATCGTCTCGAAGCCGAGCTGATGCGAAAATTGCCGGTAGTCTTCGATGATGCGTTCGAACACGGCCTTGTCGAAGCCGACGAGATCGAACTTGTTGACGGCCAGGACGATGTGCCGGATGCCCAGCAGCGACGCGATAATCGAGTGGCGCCTTGTCTGGCGCAGCACGCCCTGCCGGGCGTCGATCAGCACGATGGCCAGATCGGCGGTCGACGCGCCCGTCGCCATGTTGCGCGTGTATTGTTCGTGGCCGGGTGTGTCGGCAACGATGAATTTGCGTTTCGGCGTGGCGAAAAAGCGATAGGCGACATCGATGGTGATGCCCTGCTCGCGCTCGGCCTCTAGGCCATCGACCAGCAGCGCGAAATCGACGTCGTCGCCCGTTGTCCCGTGCTTGCGCGAATCACGCTCGAGCGCGGCAAGCTGGTCCTCGAAAATCTGCTTGGTATCCGAAAGCAGGCGTCCGATCAGCGTCGACTTGCCGTCGTCCACGGAACCGCAGGTCAGGAAGCGCAGCAGCGACTTTCGTTCCTGTACCGCCAGATAGTCACGAATGCCGTCGGTGGAGGCGAGGCTCTCGGCCATGATGTGGCGCATGCTCAGAAGTACCCCTCGCGCTTCTTCTTTTCCATCGAACCGGCTTCATCACGGTCGATCAGGCGGCCCTGCCGTTCGGAGGTGCGCGCCGTGAGCATTTCGCCGACAATGGCCTCCAGCGTATCGGCGTCGGACTCGATCGCACCGGTCAGCGGATAGCAGCCGAGCGTGCGGAACCGCACCAGCCGGTTCTCCACTGTTTCGCCCGGGCGCAATTCCATACGGTCGTCATCCCTCAGAATGAGCATGCCGTCGCGTTCGACGACCGGCCGCTCCTTGGCGAAATAGAGCGGCACGATCGGGATGTCTTCCTGGAGAATGTACTGCCAGATATCGAGTTCGGTCCAGTTCGACAACGGAAAGACCCGGATCGATTCACCGGTCGCAATGCGGGTGTTGAATATCTTCCACATCTCCGGCCGCTGGTTCTTCGGATCCCATACGTGCTGGGCGTTGCGGAAAGAGAAGATCCGCTCCTTGGCGCGCGACTTCTCCTCGTCGCGCCGCGCCCCGCCGAAGGCTGCATCGAAGCCGTATTTGTCAAGCGCCTGCCGCAGCGCCACGGTCTTCATCACATGCGTATGTGTATTGGAGCCATGGTCGAAGGGATTGATGTTGTCGCGCACACCATCGCCGTTGACGTGGACAAGGAGATCGAAGCCGAGCTTTTGCGCCATCTGATCGCGAAAGGCGATCATCTCGCGGAACTTCCAGGTCGTGTCGACGTGGAGAAAGGGAAAGGGCGGCTTGGCGGGATAAAACGCCTTCATCGCAAGATGCATCAGCACGGAGGAATCCTTGCCGACCGAATAGAGCATAACCGGCTTGGCGAAGGCCGCCGCTACCTCGCGAAAGATATGGATCGATTCAGCCTCGAGCCGCTGAAGGTGCGTAAGCGCGATGTTCATGGACTGTAAGCGTTCTCTCGTGCCAATCCAGACCTTGCATCGATGCATCAGGCGCAATTTTCAGCGGCCCGGTTCAAGCTTCACTTCTGGACAATCTTGTTTTGTGCAGGCGTTCTAGCAGATCGCTATCGTTTATAACAATGCAAGACAGGCCTGCCCTGGAGTGGTTCGGGAATGAATTTTCCACGCAGGGGCGAGAACCCGGAAATTCCTGCTCAACGGGCTGATGGGCTTGGTGGCCCAAGAATATTCCTGGAGGGGCCGAGATCACCGCCAACTCGGCTACACTTCCTGCGGGTACGAGTGGTGGCCTGTGGTTTACGAGTGGTGGATTGAGCAGCACTGTCGATTTTGATGGCAGCCCCCGGTCCCTAGAATATAGGAGAGCGACCCGTCGGTCGCGAACGGCAGCTCGCAGAGCCGTCGCCAAGAGGCGCTACGACGAAGTTCCGATGGGAACAAACAACTTGTCACCGTTATGGTCGATCTCGATCAATTCGTTCTTCTGGGCCAAACGGTCTGCAAATCCTTTGTGGAAGATAATGGCGTTCATATAGGCAAACGTCATTGCAAGCGCTTCGGTCCGCAATGGATAATCGACGAGTGAATGGATGAGAAGGAAAGATACCGAGAGGAAAGCAGCCTTTTGAAGTGGATCTCGGCGAATTCTGACAAGCCCCGCAAGAAGTAATATGAAATAAAACATCATCAATAGAATTGCAATAACCCCACCCTCGAAGGCTATTTCAAGGTAATCGTTGTGGGCATGATTAACATATTGCTTGAAAATCATCCCTTCCTTTTCATATATCTGATAGGCCTTCTGAAAATTCCCAAATCCAACGCCAGTAGCCAAATTCTCCTTGATTCCCTCAATAGTGGTGCGCGCAAATTCTCCTCGCCCAAAATCCGGATCAACCACTTCGGCATCGATCCGAGTCCACGCGCCTATCGTATAGACCGAGAGCCCTATGAAAATCGCGAGGATGCTCAATCCACTCACCCTCGAACGCGCTGAAAGAAAGACTATGGATAGTACGGTGATCGCTAATCCGATCAGGACGCCGGCACGCGAACCGACGGCCAAAAGGAGCAGCAAAAGCGTGGCCAGCCCGAGCGATCCGGACAAAAGATGTCCTCGGAACAGACCATAATAAGCGACAAAGGGGATAGAAACAAAAAGTAATGCCGCAAAATGATTCTCGTTGGCAAAAAGCCCGGCATTGATCGTGAATGGCAACAATCCCTCTATGGCAATGTCGTCAGAGAGCGAATATTGAATCGCTCCCGCTAACCCATTGCAGATAACTCCCATAAAAAAGAAAGGCAGAAGCCCTTGAACCTGCTCGGTGCGCAAACGCAATACGCTCAAGAAAAACGCGGCTGACGCCACCAGATACAACAGACATTCGATCGTCCGTCCGACTCCGACGCTGACGAAGCGAAATCTGCTCTGTCCCGCCAGCCATGAATCTCCGAGCAACAGCTCCGGCCGCAACCCGTTGAATATGGCCGCAGGCAACGGAACGATTTGTAAAATCACCAACGCCACAGCGAAGATAAGCAGCCACAGAATTGAATACGGGATTCTTTGGCCAGGGGTCTGTGAAAAGACAGCCGCCGCCGTGATGATTGCCGCGACCTCAATCAGCGTATCCGTATAGAGGCCGCTTGCAGTCCCCCCGCCGATCAGCAGCGATATAAACAGAACCGATCCAAGGAGATATTTATCCCATTCCGATAGCCGGTCGCTCAAGATGAAAGTCTCTCGATGCTCACTTTGTGCATTACCAACGTACCGACGTAGCGAAATCGCCAGCTCTCAGCAATGGCGGCCGTCTCCAGCCGTAACAATTGCATGGGGCACCCAGCCGGTCCAACCGAAAAATCCTGACTCAGGGCCTGACGATTGTATGTACCCTCGGGAATATTGAACCGCGCTATTTCCCCAGATGGACCCAAGCACCTGATCGACCAGAATAATCCCTTTGGAAGTTTCAGGTTCCTTGCGGAGGCATTCAGAGAGATCTTGTAAGAACCTGGAGGGAGTCCAATATACTGCTGAAGAGAAGCCTTCTTGACGGGCGTGTTCAGGAAGCGAATCGTCGCACCACCCTCACCTGCGACCGCATCCTGAGATGTTACAAAGGTAACTTCCAAACCTGACGGCTCGCCGACTTGCCAATCGAAAGGTTTACCACTGGGTACCGGTTCAAAGGTACTGTTGAAAATGTATCCGCCCAACTTCCGTTCCTGATCAGACAGGCTGAAAAGAAACAACCGATACGCCTGTTCAAATTTCTTCTGACGAATATGTTCGTGGATCACCCGGGACAATTCGCTCGAGTTTGGCGGCGCGCTTGATCCCGTCAAATCAAGCAGCAGCCGATTTGCGAAATCGAGCCCCTCGGGGGTTTTGCCAAGCGCGACGAACAGACTTGCTCTCCAAGGTGCCTCCGCCCTGATGGCTGCCAGAACGGCCTGGTATCCTTCGGGGCTTGAGAGGATTGTCGGCAGGCCCTCGGCGATAGCCGGAAATCGATCTGGCCATCGCCGTAGCAATATATCGATCTCGCCGACAGCCTTTGACAGATCGCCGGTCTCGATCGAGTGGCCAATGGACCTCTGGAGCGCGTGGATTTCGGTCTTGGATAACTTTCGAGCTTGATCGAAGAAGTCATAGGCTTCTTCTTTTTTGCCCTGTCGGTATTTGATCTCGCCAATCAGGCTGTAGAGACGCGCATCTGCCACGTCAAAGCGAAGCGCGCCTTCGGCCTTGGCGAGCAATGCATCGAAATCGGGAGTGTTGCTTGTATCGTTCAGGTCGCCGGTTATCCCGCCTATCAAGGCATTGACGTTCAACGGATCCAGCGCGAGGGAAACGGCCGGCGTTTCAGTTTCAAGAAACCGACTTAGCCCGATCGACGAAGCCGCCAACACTAGAGCGGATGCGACGAACCAAACGCCTGAACGCCGGAGATTTCGCAAAAGCGGGCTGGTCTGCTCCGTCATCGACTTTGCCCTCAATTTTCGGGGTGCTCGTGCCGTAGTCGTAATACTGGTAATTCATGTACTTATAGGCGTAATTGTAATCGAACTTGTTCACCGCAAACTTCGACATCGCGGCTCCCACCACGTTCGCGCCGGCAGCTCGCAGACGTTTCAACGCCGTCTTCGCCGACTTGCGTGTGACCTGATTGGTTGAAATGACCATCAATGTGCCCTCCGCAAGCCGGCTGAGGATGGGTGCATCTGAAAGGCCGACGACCGGCGGGGCATCAATTATGACAAGATCAAAGCGCTTGCCGAGATTGGTAACGATCAGTGCCATCTTCGGCGAAGAGAGCAGGTCAGCAGGGTTGGGCGGGATCGTTCCGGAGGTCAGGACGGTCACGTTAGGATATTTCGTCGCCCTGAAAATGCTCGCCAGATCCTCCTTCCGGACGGTGTTTGTCAGGAGATTGCTCAGTCCGATTGTGTTGTCGAGACCAAATAGCCTATGAAGATTCGGCTTTCGAAGATCGCCGTCAACAATGAGAACTCTTGCACCGAGCGCTGCAAAGTCCTGCCCGAGCTTGAACGAGGTGGTCGACTTGCCTTCCGACGGCTCCGAACTCGTGACCAGCAATGATCGCGGCGCACCTTCGGCGCCGGAGAACTGCAACGAGGTTCGAAGCGAACGGTAGGCTTCGGACAATCCTGATTTCTGGTCGGCAATACTGCCTATGAGTTCCCGATCATCGACTAGCGGCAAGATGCCGAGCATCGCCAATCCCAACTCCTTCTCGATCTGCTCAGGATTGGTAAAGGTGTTGTTCAACAACTCGATGATGTAAATAATTGATGCGCTCAGAGCCAAGAAAAGAGCCAAGGCGACCGCAAGATTGATGCTCAGGCGCGGAGAATAAGGATTATTAGGCTGTGTCGCGAAATCGACGATTGCCGCGCTTTGTGTCTTGAGTTCAGAGCTGACGCCGACCTCGTTCAGCTTGGCAATAAGATTATCATACTGCGACCTATTCGAATCAACGTCGCGCTTCAGGATCGTGTACTTGATATTTTTATCGTTGAAGATAACCTGCTGCTTCTCCATCTCGGCAAGTTTTGACCTGAGGTCGGCCTCCTTGTTCTGAGCCTCCTGGTATTTCTGCCGCAACGAATCGGTTATAGTTAAAACGCCATTGTTATAAAGCCGTTGCAGCTCCTTGATCTGCGCCTGAAGCTGCTGCATTTCTGGAAAGCCAGGCTTCAATATGCCTAGTTTCTGCTGATACTGGCTGGTCAAATCCGCCAGTTTATCGGTGATCTTCTGCAGGCCTTCGCTTTCCAAGACCGGACCAAGACTCGCCCCGCGACCTTTGTCTATCTGGTCCACCATTCGTCCGGCATCGAGACGTTCCTGGATTGCCGTCGCGAGGGCGGTGTTCAGGGCCTCGATATTCGATCCAATCAGCGATTTGTCGTCGCCGGTTATCGTAATGCCAACATCCTTTGCATAAGCGACCAGATCCTCTTCGGATTTCTGAAGCTTTTGCTTTACCTGCAGAACCTGTTCCTGGATGAATTGCCGTGCCAGGTCGGAAGTCTCGCTGGTCTGATCGAGGCGTTGATCGATAAAGCTTTGTGCGACCTGATTGGCGATGTCACTTGCATATTTCGGGTTCTGGTCGGCAAACGCAATCGACAGCAGGCTTGTGTTGGTGACAAGAGTGACCGTGAGGTCTTTCATAACGCGACCGATAGCGATCTTCTCACGTTGCTCCGGGGTTTTCTCTTCTATGGAAGGCGATTTTGAAATTCCGAACGCACGATAGAAAATGTTGCTAAGCGAGAAGTTCGGAGTCGGAAACAGAAAATCCGGCTTTTCGCTGAGGCCCAGTTGGAACACCACTCGTTGCGCCAATGCACGGCTTTTGAGCTTTTCACGGGCAGTTTGAAAGGCCCGCAGGTCGCTGCTTTCAGAAACCACCTCAATGTCCTGGAAAACCTTGGCCGAAGGAACCAACACTTCCAATTGCGTTGTGGCCAGATATTTTGGTGTCTGCATCATTGTAACGATGGCGCCAGCAACCAGCCCGGCTGCTGCCATCATGACGATCAGCCACCGATACTGGACAACGTAAAACAGCAGCCTGAGCGGATTGAACCGCTCATCCTGCTCCGAATAATCGCGGCCATACGCGCTATAGTTTTGCGCACCGTCATAATACAGGTCGGGAGACAAGGCTTGGCCATGTCCTGGGCCTGCAATTTGATGCTGCCTGTTACGATCGAGCATAGCGCTAGATTATCCTAGGTTGCCTGTGTTTTGGCTGAACGGAAAGCATCTATGGAACCAGCACACCAATTCGGGCTGCACTCGAGGCAACACCGAGGGCGTCCTTGAGATTGTTCAGCGCTATTTTCGATTTCGAGGCGAAGACGACAATCTTGTCGCCACCATAGATGCGTGGATTGGAGCTTTTGCCCGCACGAATCTGCTCCACATTGTAATTTGCGACCAAAGTATTTTGGCCGACGTTGCGATATACAAAGACTTTTTTCGCATCGCCAACGGCATTGAACCCGCCAGCAAGGGCGATCGCATCGATGAGAGAAGAATTGCTCGACACCGGAAAGATGCCGGCCCTGGTGACTTCGCCGTCGACGGTAATGCGCTGTCCGATAGATTCCTTGACGTAGACCGATACATCGGGCGACTGCAGATAGTTGGCGCCGTAGGCCGTTTCGATTTCCTGCTCCAGCTGGCGGACGGTCTTTCCTGCCGCGGTGACGGTCCCGATTAGTGGAAGCGAAATCTGCCCGCCGGCGTCGACTTGAACGGTTCTGTTCAGATTGTCGACCTGGAACACATTCACATCGAGCACGTCGTTCGGAGACAAAGGCTGCTCGCTGCCGTTCTGCGTATTTTGCGGTGCAGGCAGGTCCTTTACGACCTGCAGAGCACCGCCGCCCGAAAGCGACGCCGACGTTGATGCCAGTTGCAGCGCATCGACCGAAGTCGGCGAAGATGATGTCGTCGACGAGGTGCTGGTGCAGGCAGACATCGCGAGTGAACCGAGCAAGACACATATCGTGCCCGTATAGCTTTTTGCGAAATGAAAAACGCCCATCACGCGGTCCCGCCCTTCAACAAACGACCCAAC
>NZ_RZSU01000029.1:0-73675 GCF_003997585.1 Mesorhizobium sp. M5C.F.Cr.IN.023.01.1.1
GTCATCCACAGCTTGTTCACATCGGGCGCGGGGGATGGGGAACTTTTGCCTGTCAAGAAAATTATTTCAGAAAATTTCGCGCGATGCGGCCTTTTTCATATTCGCCGGAAAAGGGTTTGAATCACAATGGCTTTGTCAAAACATGCCAGTGCAGCGCAAGCTCCGAACCCGTCTGCGCTAACCACATTCCTTAAAAATCCGTTAGTCGTGGCCTTGCCCTATCCACAGCGAGTTCGTTATTGTCGGTCTATCGAGAGGGACGGGCCGTTGGCCCTTAGCCCAGCCTGAATCGGCCAGCAAAAAATGGCAGAATTCGTTGCGTGGATCATTTCCGCGTACGGGCTTGGTTTGTCTTTTCGACACGGTAGGGGATTTGCGTAATTGTACATGGCAGATCAATGACGCGCCGGCGTTTTCGCCGGACGGAATTGTATTGCCCTGACATGACCAAAGCGGGCTGGCTCTGATGAGGCGGCGCCGGTTCCCTGACAATGAGGCGACATCATCTGCCGGCGGCGGCGAGGGTGTCGCCGCGAGGACACGGTCGCCGGAAACATGGATGCAGGAGGCGCATTCCCGGCGGAAAAAAGGTACAAAAGGACAAGGAACTCGATCATGCAAAGCGGCATCGAAAGGGAGCTTACGGGCGACCTCCCATTCCCTGGAACCTTAACCGGAGGGGACGCTATGTCGGCTTCCATCGACGCGGAACAAAAGTTCGACCGGGTCAAGGCCCAGTTAAAGGCGCGTCTGGGAACCGAAGTCTACTCGAGCTGGTTCGGACGCATGAAGGTCGCCGAGGCGTCCCGGGGCATTGTCCGCATCTCGGTGCCCACCGCCTTCCTGCGCTCGTGGATCAACGGCCACTATCTCGACCTCATAGCCGAGCTGTGGAAGCACGAGGATCCTGAAATCCTAAAGATCGAGATCGTCGTGCGCACCGCTACCCGCCCGGGGCGCAACGGCGTCGAGCCCGAAGTGGTCCCGGCGCGCAAGATGACGAGGCAAGCGCAAACGGCGCTGGCCGCGGGAACAGCAGGCCCCGGCAGGGTGGAGCGGATACCGGCACCTCGCCCGGGAATGCCTGCAGAGTCGGAGTTCCGGCACAATGTGCTCGGTTCGCCGCTTGACCCGCGCTACACGTTCGGCTCCTTTATTGAGGGACCGTCGAACCGGGTGGCGTTTGCCGCCGCCAAAGCGGTGGCGGAATCGCAGTCGAGCGCGGTACGCTTCAATCCGCTCTTTCTTCACGCGACGGTGGGGCTGGGCAAGACGCACCTGCTGCAGGCGATCGCGGCGGAATCGCTGAAGCAAAATCCGAAGTCGCGTGTCGTCTATCTCACGGCCGAATATTTCATGTGGCGGTTTGCCACCGCGATCCGCGACAACAACGCGCTGACGCTGAAGGAACAGCTGCGCGACATCGACCTTCTCATCATCGACGACATGCAGTTCCTGCAAGGCAAGTCGATCCAGCATGAATTCTGCCATCTGATCAACATGCTGCTCGACAGCGCCAAGCAGGTGGTGGTCGCAGCCGACCGGCCGCCGTCGGAACTGGAATCACTTGAGCCCCGCGTCCGCTCGCGCCTCAACGGCGGCGTCGCGCTCGAAATGTCGGCGCCGGATTTCGCCATGCGCATCGGCATGCTCAAGCTGCGCCTTGCCACCGCCAAGGCCGATGATGCGTCGCTCGACATCTCGGACGAGATCCTCAACCATGTCGCTCGCACGGTGACCGGCAGCGGGCGCGAACTCGAAGGTGCGTTCAACCAGCTTCTGTTTCGCCAGTCGTTCGAACCGCAAATCACCATCGACCGCATCGACGAGATCCTCGGCCACATCTATCGTTCGGGCGAGCCGAAGCGGGTGCGCATCGAGGACATCCAGCGGATCGTCGCGCGCCACTACAATGTGTCGAAGACAGAACTTCTGTCCAACCGGCGCACGCGGACGATCGTCAAGCCGCGGCAGGTCGCCATGTACCTGTCGAAGGTGATGACACCGCGCTCCTTGCCGGAGATCGGACGGCGTTTCGGTGGCCGCGACCACACGACGGTGCTGCATGCGGTGCGCAAGATCGAGGATCTTTCAGGCGTCGACAACACGCTGGCGCAGGAACTCGAACTGCTGAGAAGACTGATCAACGATCAGGCCTAACCGGCCCGAAAAACGCCGGCTAGCGGACTTCGCCAGTTTTATCCCCAGAAAGCCCGCGTAACCGGTCCGAACAGGTAGCGCGGGCTTGCGTTTACGGGTTTTTTCCTGTCAGTTTGTGCAGATTCTGAGCCTGTTCAGACCTTTCGCGGGTTGCCGCTTACCGGAGACCCGCTCATTCATTCAAGCGAGCCTGTTTCGTCATGCGTGTTGTCCTGGAACGGTCAAATCTCCTGAAGTCGCTCAACCACGTTCATCGCGTGGTCGAGCGGCGCAATACCATACCGATCCTGTCGAACGTGCTGCTGAGCGCCGAAGGCACCACCCTTGAAATGAAGGCGACCGACCTCGATCTGGAGGTGACCGAAGCCACGCCCGCCAAGGTGGAGCGCGGCGGGGCGACGACGGTTCCGGCGCATCTGCTCTACGACATCGTGCGCAAGCTCGCCGACGGCGCGGAGGTCATGCTGAAGTCCGACGAGGACGGCAACGCCATGACGGTGACGTCGGGCCGCTCGAGCTTCCGTCTCCAATGTCTGCCGCAATCCGATTTCCCGGAGCTTTCGGCCGGATCGTTCTCGCATATCTTCCGGCTCGATTCGGTCGCGCTCAAGGGCCTGATCGAGAAGACTCAATTTGCCATCTCCACCGAAGAGACGCGCTACTACCTGAACGGCATCTACCTGCATACGCATGACGCCGACGGCAAGCTGAAGCTGCGCTCGGTAGCGACCGACGGCCACCGGCTGGCGCGCGCCGAGATCGACGCGCCGGCAGGATCCGAAGGCATGCCGGGCATCATCATTCCGCGCAAGACGGTCAGCGAGCTGCAAAAGCTTGTCGATGACCCGAACGTCGCCGTGACCACCGAATTGTCCGACACCAAGATCCGTTTCACCATCGGAAGTGTCGTTTTGACCTCGAAGCTGATCGACGGCACCTTCCCGGATTATCAGCGGGTCATCCCGACCGGCAACGACAAGAAGCTGATCATCGACCGCCAGAGTTTCGCCGCCGCCGTCGACCGCGTCTCGACCATTTCGTCGGAACGCGGCCGGGCAGTGAAGCTTTCGATTGGAGAAGGCCAGGTCACGCTTGCGGTCAACAATCCGGATTCGGGCAGCGCCACAGAGGAACTGGCCGCGGACTATTCGTCCGACGCGATTGAAATCGGCTTTAACGCCAAATATCTGCTCGACGTCGCCGCCCAGTTGACCGGCACTGAGGCAAAATTCATGCTGGCGGACGCCGGTTCGCCGACGCTGATCCACGACATGGCCGACGAAACCACGCTCTACGTGCTGATGCCGATGCGGGTATAGGCCGAACGAGGCCATCTTGCTGTCATGACCGGAGTTGCGAAGCAGTCTGAGCGCGACCAGCAGACTCATATAAGTAAGCTGTCACTTACGAATTTCCGCAATTACGCAACACTGTCGATCGACCTCGACCCCGGCGCCGTGGTTTTTTCCGGTGACAATGGCGCCGGCAAGACCAACCTGCTGGAAGCGATTTCCCTGCTGACGCCGGGTCGCGGCCTGCGCCGTGCACCTTATGCCGACGTGGCGCGTGAAGGCGGGGACGGCGGCTTTGCCATCCATGTCCGGCTCGATGGGCCGGACGGACCGGTCGAGATCGGCACCGGCATTGCAGGCGGCGACGCCGCCGGCGAGGGCAGCCGGCGGGTGCGGATCAATGGCGCGGCAGCGCGCTCGGCGGAGGACATGCTGGAATGGCTGCGCGTCGTCTGGCTGACACCGGCGATGGATGCTTTGTTCACCGGGCCGGCCGCAGACCGCCGGCGCTTTCTCGACCGGCAGGTGCTGGCGATCGATCCAGGCCACGGCCAGCGCGCGCTCGACTACGAAAAAGCGATGCGCGGCCGCAATCGGCTGTTCGCCGAAGGCTCGCGTGACGGCGCCTGGTTCGATGCGATCGAGACGCAGATGGCCGAAACCGGTGTAGCGATTGCCGCGGCGCGTGCCGAACTGGTGCGCCTGCTAGCCGCCATGATCGACAGGCTGCCAAGCGCCGGCCCGTTTCCGCAAGCCGACATCGGCCTGTCGGGCACGTTGGAAAGCGAAGTCGGCACCACCGCGGCTGTCGATGTCGAGGAGCGGTTCCGCCAAGCGCTTGCCGAAGGCCGCGATCGCGACCGCGCCGCCGGGCGCACGCTCGACGGCCCGCACCGTTCGGATCTCGTAGTGCGGCACCGGCCCAAGGCGATGCCAGCCGAACTGTGTTCGACCGGCGAGCAGAAGGCGCTGCTGGTCGGCATGGTCCTGTCGCATGCTCGGCTGACCGGCGAGATGTCGGGCATGACGCCGATCCTGCTGCTCGACGAGATCGCCGCCCATCTCGACGGCGGCCGGCGTGCCGCGCTGTTCTCGATCCTCGAAGAGTTGAACTGCCAGGCTTTCATGACCGGAACCGATGCGGCGCTGTTTTCCAGTCTCAAGGGACGCGCGCAGTTCCTGACCGTCGATCATGGCATGGTTAGCCCAACCATTTGACTTCTTGGATATCGTTATCCCAAGACTGCTGCGCACCCTCTGGCCAAGCCCGAGGGCAGGCTTTGCGGGTGACGTGCATTGAAGCCTGACAAGGTTTTTCTTCCGCTATATGGTCCGGCGATGATCACCACCGCGCTAACCGACGAAGAACTCGAACGCTACGCCCGCCACATCGTGCTGCCCGAAATCGGCGGCGCTGGCCAGCAGCGACTGAAGCGGGCGCGGGTCCTGGTCATCGGCGCCGGCGGGCTCGGAGCGCCGGTGCTCGAATATCTGGCCGCAGCGGGCGTCGGCACACTCGGCATCGTCGACGACGACAGCGTCTCACTGTCGAACCTGCAAAGACAGGTGATCCACGGCACCGATGCTGTCGGCATGGCGAAAACCGACAGTGCCAAAACGGCGATCGCCCGCATCAATCCCAACGTCGCGGTGGAACTGCACAATCTCAGGCTGACGGCGGACAACGCCCCTGACCTCGTCGCCCGTTATGATATCGTCGTCGACGGCTCCGATAATTTCGAAACACGTTATGCGGTGGCCGACGCCTGCGCCGCGGGAAAGCGGCCGCTGGTGCATGCCGCCGTCGGCCGCTTCGACGGCTCGGTGACCGTGCTGAAACCGTTCGAGACCGGCACGGACGGCAGGCCAAATCCAAGCTATCGCGATCTTTTTCCGGAACCGCCGCCGTCCGGCCTGGTGCCATCCTGCGCCGTGGCCGGCGTGCTCGGCGTGCTGACCGGCGTCGTCGGCACGCTACAGGCTATGGAGGCGATCAAGCTGATCGCCGGCATCGGCGAGCCGCTGGTCGGCCGCCTGCTGCTTTACGATGCGTTGACCGCGCGCTTCGACACGATCCGCTACAAGAGAAACTAGATCTTGGGCAGCGTGGTTTCCGTCGCGCAGCTTCCGGCCGATTTCGACCGTTGGGACGATGTGCTGGCGCTGATCATGCGCGCCTTCGCCGCCATGGACGGCGTGATCAACCCGCCATCTTCGGCGCATCGGCTCACGGTCGAAAATCTCCGGGACAAGGCCCGGCAAGAAACGGGCTTTGCGGCGCTGAAGGACGGCAGGATCGTCGGCTGCGTTTTTGTTCTGGAACGGGCCAGTGATTTCTATGTCGGAAAGCTCGCGGTCGAACCAGATTTTCAGGGACAAGGCATTGGCAGGCAGCTGATGCAAGCTGTCGAGGATCTCGCCCGCAACCGCGGCAAGCCTGCGATCGAGCTTCAGACGCGGGTCGAACTGACCGGAAATCACGCGGCCTTTGCCCGCCTCGGCTTTAGCGAAACGGAACGGACAGCGCACAAGGGCTGTGACCAACCGACCTCGATCACCATGCGCAAGGTGCTTTCGTAAGCCCTCGCTGACTTAAGATGGGCGGCCGGTCACGTTCGCAGCGGCAGTACGCGATCCGGCGGCCGGTGGCCATCGAAGAAGGCGCGGATGTTGATGATCACCTTCTCGCCCATGTCGATCCGGCCCTCGAGCGTCGCCGACCCCATATGCGGCAACAGCACGACCTTGCCCTTGGCGGCGAGCTTCAGCAATTTGCTGTTCAGCGCTGGCTCATGCTCGTAGACGTCGAGGCCGGCGCCGGCGATCTTGCCGTCTTGGATCAGCTTGACCAGAGAGTCCTCGTCGATGATGTCGCCGCGCGCTGTGTTGACGATGTAAGCGGACGGTTGCAGAAGCGCCAGCCGCCGCGCCGAAAGCAGATGGAAGGTCGCCGGCGTCGACGGACAATTGACCGATATGATGTCCATGCGGGCAAGCATCTGGTCGAGGCTTTCCCAGTAGGTCGCCTCCAGCTCATCCTCGACCGCCGGCAGCACGCGATGGCGGTTGTGATAGTGGATCGACAGGCCAAAGGCCTTGGCCCGCCGGGCGACGGCGGTGCCGATGCGGCCCATGCCAACAATGCCGAGGCGTTTGCCCCAGATACGTCGGCCGAGCATCCAGGTCGGCGACCAGCCGGCCCATTTCTTGTCGCCGGTCAGCACATTGGCGCCTTCCGCCAGCCGCCGCGGCACCGCCAGCATTAGCGCCATGGTCATGTCGGCCGTATCCTCGGTCAACACGTTCGGCGTGTTGGTGACGGAAATGCCCTTCTTCGCTGCTGCCGCCACATCGATCTTGTCGACGCCGTTGCCGAAATTGGCGATCAGCTTGAGGTTGTCGCCAGCCTGAGCGATCAGAGCTGCGTCGATATGATCGGTTATGGTCGGCACCAGCACGTCGGCTTCCTTGACCGCCGCGACCAGTTCCGGCTGCGTCATCGGCCTGTCTTCGACATTCAGCCGGGCGTCGAACAGCTCACGCATACGGGTCTCGACCGGGTCGGGCAGCTTGCGCGTAATGACGACGAGGGGCCTTTTTCTGCCTACCATTGTTTCCTCGAAACCCGACCTCGTTGAGACCTCTTTAACCAAGACAGGCGAAACTGCAGGCCGGTCGCGGTGCCAGTTCTCCATGTAACAAGAGGTTCCGCCGAAGACAAAGAAAAAGGGGCGCCAAGGCCGATGAGCCGGCGCCGAAAGGAATGAAAGTGTCTGGTTTCGCGTCGCTCCGCCTGGCCCTCAGCGCAGCATTTCTCGGCGCTCTCCTTTATTCACCTCATGTGGCGGCACAGAATGCAGCAGCACCCGCCCAGAGCGCAACGCTCGGGCCGAGCGGCCTGCCGCTGCCGCGTTTCGTCAGCCTGAAAGCGGGCCGCGTCAACTCCCGCGTCGGACCAGGCGTCAACTATTCCGTCGACTGGATGTATATGAAGCCCGGCCTGCCGATGGAGATCATCCAGGAATTCGACACCTGGCGTCGTGTGCGCGATGCCGACGGCTCGGAAGGCTGGATCAACCAGTCGCTGCTTTCAGGCCGCCGCACGGCGATCGTAGCACCCTGGCAGCGGGGCAAAGATGCCCGAGTCAACCTTCTCGATGACCCGGAAAAGGATGCCAGCATCGTCGCGATCATCGAGCCGGGCGCCATGGGCACGATCAAGTCCTGCGACGGCCAGTGGTGCGAGATGACCTTCAACGGCCACACCGGCTGGCTCGCCCAGTCGCTTGTCTGGGGCGCCTATCCGGGCGAACGGGTCAAGAACTAACCTCTTCTTGGCGGTTCGGGATCACGGTCGAGAGGCAGATACAGCCGAGACGGATATCTCGCGGCCTCATAAAGAGCGGATCAATCGCAGCGTTTGGGACGCAGCCTCACCACGATATCGACATTGGCGATCTCCATGCCTTCCGGCGGCTCCGGCAGGTTGGAAACCGTGACAGGACCGCTGGCGATATCGAAGATCCTGTTTTCGCCTTCGACGTAGAAATGATGGTGATCTGAGGTGTTGGTGTCGAAGTAGGTCTTCGATCCCTCAACGGCCAGGATGCGCAGAAGGCCCGCCTGGGTGAATTGATGAAGGGCATTGTAGACGGTGGCGAGCGAAACCGGCACGCCGGCGGCGATCGCCTCCTCGTGCAGCTCCTCGGCCGAAAGATGGCGGTCGCCTTTGGCGAAAAGCAGATCGGCCAGCGCAATGCGCTGACGCGTCGGCCTCAAGCCAGCTTCGCGAACCCGCTTGTCCACAGCCACATTTTCCTTCCGGCAGCCCAGATCCATCTATGTGCCCAAGCTCAAAGTTTTGCCTCAAGACATGCCCAGAATGCCAAAAACCGAACATTGACCGAACCTGGACACCCCCCGACATATATTCTGTCGGCCGAATACGATCAATAGCGCGCATTGACCCAGGCAGACGGGCAGGTTAAGCGCAAACGCCGGTTTCCGGCCGGAAATAGATTGTGTTAGGAAACCAACGACAAGGGCGCGCTACCGCCCGGACCATTACGGGGACGAGATTGATGGCGGTTTCGAAATCCAGCTACGATTACGAAGAACTGCTTGCCTGCGCCCGCGGCGAGCTGTTCGGACCTGGAAACGCCCAGCTTCCCTATCCGCCGATGCTGATGTTCGACCGCATCACCGAAATCAGCGAGACGGGCGGTGCCTTCGACAAGGGTTTCATCCGCGCGGAATTCGACATCAAGCCGGACCTGTGGTTTTTCGCCTGCCATTTCATCGGCAATCCGATCATGCCGGGGTGCCTGGGTCTCGACGCCATGTGGCAATTGACGGGATTCTACCTCGGCTGGCTCGGCGAGCCGGGCAAGGGCATGGCGCTGTCGACCGGCGAGGTTAAGTTCAAGGGCATGGTGACGCCGTCGGTCAAGAAAGTGGAATATTGCGTGGACTTCAAGCGCGTGATGCGCGGACGGCTGGTGCTTGGCATCGCTGATGGCTGGCTGAAGGCGGATGGCGAACCCATATACGCAGCGACGGATCTCAAGGTGGGTCTGTCCAAGCAATCGGCCGCCGCCTGATCGGCGCGCCTCCGCAGCGCCGCGGGTCCGCAGGACGCGCAAAGGAAGCTGTAGAATTTAATTTGCGCATGATCCTTGTCCGACAGGTTTCGGGTTCATGCGCTGGAAGGAGTTGCGAATGAGACGGGTCGTAGTGACAGGCCTCGGCATCGTGTCGTCGATCGGCAACAATGCCAACGAGGTGCAGGCCTCGCTCCACGATGCCAGATCCGGCATCAGCTTTTCCGATTCATTCGCCGAACACGGCTTCCGCTGCCAGGTCTGGGGAGCGCCGACGCTCGACCCCTCGGCGCTGATCGATCGTCGCGCCATGCGCTTCCTGTCGCAAGGTGCGGCCTGGAACCATGTCGCCATGGACCAGGCTATCGTGGACGCTGGACTAGGCGAGAACGACATCACCAATGAGCGCACGGGTATCGTCATGGGATCGGGCGGACCATCGACCCGAACCATCGTCGAAGCCGCCGAAACCACGCTCAAGAATGGCAGCCCCAAGCGCATCGGCCCGTTCGCAGTGCCGAAGGCGATGTCGTCGACCGCTTCGGCGACACTCGCCACCTGGTTCAAGATCCACGGCGTCAACTATTCGATCTCTTCGGCCTGCTCGACCTCGGCGCATTGCATTGGCAATGGCTACGAACTGATCCAGTGGGGCAAGCAGGACATGGTCTTCGCCGGCGGTCATGAGGATCTCGACTGGACGATGTCGGACCTGTTCGACGCGATGGGCGCCATGTCCTCCAAGTTCAACGACCGGGCATCGGCCGCCTCGCGCGCCTATGACGTCGATCGGGACGGCTTCGTCATTGCCGGCGGCGCCGGCGTGCTGGTCCTGGAAGAGCTCGAGCACGCCAAGGCGCGCGGCGCAAAGATCTACGCCGAGATCGTCGGCTATGGCGCGACTTCCGACGGCTACGACATGGTGGCGCCCTCAGGCGAAGGCGCGGTTCGCTGCATGCGGCAGGCGCTGGCAACCGTCTCTTCGCCGGTCGACTACATCAACACGCATGGCACCTCAACGCCGGTCGGCGACTCCAGGGAAATGGGCGCGATCCGCGAGGTGTTCGGCGAAAACATGCCTTTCATCACCTCGACGAAATCACTGACCGGCCATTCGCTGGGTGCGGCCGGCGTGCAGGAATCGATCTACTCGATCCTGATGATGCAAGGCGGCTTCATCGGCGAGAGCGCCCATATCGAGCAGCTCGATCCGGAATTCGAGGGCATGCCGATCGTGCGAGATCGCATCGACGATGCCAGGATCGACACCGTTTTGTCCAACTCGTTCGGTTTCGGCGGCACCAACGCAACGCTGATTTTCCAGCGCTATTCCGCATAAGGATTGCCGACCATGGATGGATTGATGAAGGGCAAGCGCGGGCTTGTCATGGGTGTCGCCAACGACCATTCGATCGCCTGGGGCATCGCCCGGAAACTGTCCGAACATGGGGCAGAACTCGCCTTCACCTATCAGGGCGAAGCCTTCGGGCGCCGGGTCAAGCCGCTCGCCGACAAGCTCGGCTCCTCGCTGGTCGTGCCTTGCGACGTCGAGGACAGCGCATCGGTTGCCGCTACCTTCGAGACCTTAGGCGAGGCCTGGGGCGGGCTGGACTTCGTCGTCCACGCCATCGGGTTTTCCGACAAGAACGAGCTGAAGGGCCTTTACGCCGACACCAGCCGCGACAATTTCGTCCGCACCATGGTCATCTCCTGCTACTCCTTCACCGAGGTCGCCCGTCATGCCGCCGCGCTGATGAAGGGCAGCGGCTCGATGATCACGCTGACCTATGCCGGTTCCGTCCGTGTCATGCCGAACTACAACGTCATGGGCGTGGCCAAGGCCGGTCTGGAAGCCAGCGTCCGCTATCTCGCGAACGACTACGGCCCGCGTGGCATCAGGGTGAACGGCATATCGGCCGGACCGGTGCGGACATTGGCGGGCGCAGGGATTTCCGATGCACGCCACATGTTTTCCTACCAGCAGCGCAACTCGCCGCTGCGCCGTACAGTGACCATCGACGAAGTCGGTGGTTCCGCGCTCTACCTCCTGTCCGACCTGTCGTCGGGCGTCACCGGCGAAATCCACTATGTCGATTCCGGCTACCACATCGTCTCGATGCCGGCGCTCGACGAGCTGAAGCGGACCGACAGCGTACGAGATTAATTCGGCCCGTAAAAAATGCGACGGCCTTGCCGGCAAGCAGACTGGTCGAAGAACGCGGCCATAGATTCGCGAACGGCGCCTTGCCGATCTGCACTGAACGCCGCGTTCAGCGGCGCGCCGCGAGAATCTTGAACATGCCGTCGCGGGCGAACTCCGCATGGCTGGAGAAGGCGGCCGCCAGCACCGGCTCGTAGGGAAGCTGACGGTTCGCCACCATGAACAGCCGCCCACCCGGCTTCAGCGCCTTTGCCGCGGCGCGGATCATGCCGGCACCGATCTCCGGCTCGGCCGCCCGGCTACGATGGAAGGGCGGGTTCATGACGATGGCGTCATAGCGCCGCTCGACCGGCTCGCTCAAAAGATCGATCCAGAAGAAATTGGGTTCCGCCGCTGTATTGCCGATATTGCCTTTCGCCGCCTCCAGCGCATCGAACTCGGCCTCGTAGAGATCGAGCGCCGATATGCCAGGTGAGCGGGCGGCGACCTCGGCCGCCACATAGCCCCAGCCGGCGCAGAAATCGGCAACGCTGCCACGCAGATCTTTAGGCAGGTTGTCCACCAGCAATTTCGAACCGGTATCGATCTTCTCGAAAGAGAACATGCCTGGCGCGGTGCGGAACCGGGCCTCTAGCAGAAGGGTTGGATTGGCGGCGCGAAGCGCTGCCGCGACCGCGGCGTTGGCCGGTCGACGGAACCAGAAGGCGATGCCGTGATGTTTCGGCAAATGGCCGTCGAGCGGCACAAGCTCGCCGATGCGCTTGCGCAGGCTGGCAATGCCATAGTCCTTGGCGCCGGCGACGATAATTGATCCGCCCGGCCTCACACGCTCAATCGCCTCAGCGATGCGCAATTCGTTTTGCCCGCGATGACGGCCGGCAAGCACCAATGCCGCATCGAAACCTTCGCCCTCCAGGCGCGGCGTGACCGTGAAGCCTAACCCCTGCAGCGCACGAAAATGCGGGCGGAAGCCTTGCACCAGATGCAGTGCTGCATGGAAGCCTTCGGGCAGGCGGAAACCCGGCTCGGCGCCCAGAAAGAGGATACGCTCGCCCTTACGCGGCAGGGAGACAGCCTCGGCCTCGAACGGATGGAACAGTGTCTTCAGCGGCTCGGCGGACATTCTTCGGCCTCGAAATGCAGCTGGCTTGTCTTGGAAATGAAAACGGGCGCGACCTTCCGGCGCGCCCGCTTCGATTGTACCGTCAGATCGCTCAGGCGGCGTCTTCTTCGCCTTCGGCCTTCTTGTCGCGGGCGATTTCCTTGCCGGTGGCCTGGTCGACGACCTTCATCGACAGGCGGACCTTGCCGCGCTCGTCGAAGCCCATCAGCTTGACCCAGACCTTGTCGCCTTCCTTGACGACGTCAGAAGTCTTGGCGACGCGGTCATTGGCGAGCTGCGAGATGTGGACGAGGCCGTCACGCGGACCGAAGAAGTTGACGAAAGCGCCGAAGTCGGCGGTCTTGACGACCGTGCCCTCGTAGATCTCGCCGACTTCCGGCTCGGCGACGATGGTGTGGATCCACTTCTTCGCCGCCTCGATCTCCTTGGCGTTGGACGAAGCGATCTTGACCGTGCCGTCGTCCTCGATGTTGATCTTGGCGCCGGTCTTTTCGACGATCTCGCGGATGACCTTGCCGCCCGAGCCGATCACGTCGCGGATCTTGTCGGTCGGGATGTGCATGACCTCGATGCGCGGCGCGAATTCGCCGAGTTCGGAACGCGCGCCGGACAGCGCATGGCCCATTTCGCCGAGGATATGCTGGCGGCCATCCTTGGCCTGGTCCAGCGCGATCTTCATGATCTCCTCGGTGATGCCTTCGATCTTGATGTCCATCTGCAGCGAGGTGATGCCGTTGGCGGTGCCGGCAACCTTGAAGTCCATGTCGCCGAGATGATCCTCGTCGCCGAGAATGTCGGAGAGCACCGCGAAGCGCTCGCCTTCCTTGATCAGACCCATGGCAATGCCGGCGACCGGCTTGGCCAGCGGCACGCCGGCATCCATCAGCGCCAGCGAGGTGCCACAGACGGTGGCCATCGACGACGAACCGTTGGACTCGGTGATCTCCGAGACGACGCGCAGCGTGTAGGGGAACTGGTCTGATGTCGGCAGCATCGGGCGGATCGCGCGCCAAGCCAGCTTGCCGTGGCCGATCTCGCGGCGGCCGGGCGAACCCATGCGACCGGTTTCACCGACCGAATAGGGAGGGAAGTTGTAGTGAAGGAGGAACTTCTCCTTGTACATGCCGGTCAGCGAATCGACATACTGCTCGTCCTCGCCGGTGCCGAGCGTGGCGACGACCAGCGCCTGGGTCTCGCCTCGGGTGAATAGCGCCGAGCCATGGGTACGCGGCAGGACGCCGACTTCGGAGACGATCTTGCGGACCGTCTTCAGATCGCGGCCGTCGATGCGCGAACCGGTGTCGAGGATGTTCCAGCGCACGACCTTGGCCTGGAGCTCCTTGAACACGGTGCCGATCTGCTCGGACGTGTATTTTGCTTCTTCGCCTTCTGCGGGCGCGAACGCAGCCTTGACCTTCGCCTTGACGGCGTCCACGGCGGCATAGCGCTTCTGTTTGTCGGTGATCTTGTAGGCGTCGCGAAGTTCGCCTTCGACGATCTTCAGCATCTCGGCTTCAAGCGCCGAATAGTCTGGCGCGGTGAAATCGCGCGGATCCTTGGCGGCGACCTCGGCCAGCTTGATGATTGCGTCGATCACCGGCTGGAAGCCGCGATGGCCGAACATGACGGCGCCGAGCATCAGATCCTCGCCGAGCTCCTTGGCTTCGGACTCGACCATCAGCACGGCGTCAGAGGTGCCGGCGACGATCAGGTCAAGCTTGGATTCCTGCATCTCGTCGACATGCGGATTGAGCACATATTCGCCGTTGATGTAACCGACGCGGGCGCCGCCGACCGGGCCCATGAAGGGGACGCCGGACAGCGTCAAGGCCGCCGAGGTGGCGACGATCGACAGGATGTCCGGATCGTTTTCGAGATCATGCTGGACGACGGTGACAACGATCTGCGTGTCGTTCTTGTAACCGTCAGCGAAGAGCGGGCGGATTGGACGGTCGATGAGACGGGAGACCAGCGTTTCCTTTTCGCTCGGGCGGCCTTCGCGCTTGAAATAGCCGCCCGGGATCTTGCCGGCGGCATAGGTCTTTTCCTGGTAGTTGACGGTCAGCGGGAAGAAGTCGAGGCCGGGCTTCGGCTCCTTCATCGAAACGACGGTGGCGAGAACCTTGGTTTCGCCGTAGGTGGCGAGCACCGCGCCGTCAGCTTGGCGCGCAATTTTGCCGGTTTCGAGGATGAGCGGACGGCCGCCCCATTCGATTTCCACTTTGTGGTGATTGAACATGTCTTGTCCTTCATATGCGGAAAGGGCCGCGCCGTTTCACCGTGCGCGAGTGCCCCTTTCCGCTGGCTTCGTTTCTCGGGCAGCCACGGGCAAGACAACGGGAAGCTCGGGTAAATCCGGCGCGGCTGCCGGGCGAGCGTCCTGCAATCCTGCCCCATGACCGTCCATGGGCGGTTTCGAATGGCCCTGTGCTATCTCGAAACCGGGTCTGGCCAATCGATTCGATTGACCTTGCGCGTGGCCCCGAAAGCCGCGGCTCTCGGAAAATGCCTTGCACAAATTCAAAATTTCAGAGCGTCCTATTTGCGCGTCCAAATCGATGCGCGGCGCTCTACTTCCTGCATTAGAGCAATGGACTGCTCCAATGCGCGACCGGCGGGCTCTCGAAAGAACCCGCCGGTCAATTCGTCAGCGGCGCAGACCGAGCTTCTCGATCAGCGTCTGATAACGCGCATCATCCTTGCGCTTGAGATAATCAAGCAGGCTGCGGCGCTGGGAGACGAGAGCGAGCAGACCACGGCGGGAATGGTTATCCTTCTTGTGGTCCTTGAAATGATCGGTCAGGTTCTTGATGCGCTCGGAAAGGATGGCCACCTGGACTTCCGGAGACCCGGTATCGCCCTTGGCGGTTGCGAATTCACCCATCAATTCCTTCTTGCGCTCGGCAGTAATCGACATCGTGTTTTTCCTTATCTGTTTGAGGAAACGGGACGCCCTCGGCCGGGATGTCGTCCAGCAGGGGCCGGTACAAGCAAGGTGTCATTGCACGATGCTGCGGCGCATATAGTGCAATTCAGGCAAAAACACCAGCCCAATTCACAAGCCGGCTTTTTGCTGCACAAACGAAGATTTCCCTTCGGCTAAAGCCACTTCTTCCATCTGAAGAAAGCGACAAGCACGAGCGCGACAACGGCCATGAACACGAGCGCCGCCGGATAGCCGTATTGTGCCTTCAGCTCCGGCATGTTCCATGGCGAGGTTTCGGGATCGAAGTTCATGCCCCACACGCCAGCAAGAAAGGTGAGCGGGATGAAGATCACCGAGACGATCGTCAGATAGCTGATGACGTCGCTGGTGCGTGCCTGGCTCAGCGACACATGCATCTCGATCAGACCGGTCAGCATGTCGCGCTGGGTCTCGACCAGTTCGATGAGCCGAAGCGAGTGATCGAGCGTGTCGTTCAGGAAGATCTTGGTCTCGGGCTTCACGTAGGACACGTCGTTGCGGATCAGCGTCGCCAGCGCATCGCGCATCGGCCAAAGTACCCCCTTCAACACATTGGCATCGCGCCGCAACTCGTGAAGCCGCCGCATCTGGTGCTTGTCCGCCGCGCGCAGCATCTGGTCCTCGATGCTGTCGACCAATTCGCCGGCAGTCTCGATCGGCGGGAAATAGCTGTCGACGATGGCGTCGATCAGCGCATAGGCGAGATAGTCAGCACCGCGTGTGCGCAGCCGGTTGGGCATCGAGCTTTCGATGCGCTTGCGCACGGGGTCGAACGGATCGCCCTCGCGCTCCTGGAAGGTGACGACGAAGTTCCTGCCGAAGAAGACCGCAATCTGCTCGTAACGATGCGCGGTGACGTCGTCGATCATCCTGACGACGACGAAGGCATGGTCCTCAAAGAAATCCACCTTCGGCCTCTGGCCGGTGTTGACGACGTCTTCCAGCGCCAGCGGATGCAGGCTGAAAATCCGGCCGATCTCCTCAATCAGCGGGATGTTGGCGAGACCGGTGCAATCGAGCCAAATTACCGGCCATGTGTGGCAATGAGCGTTGACATCGTCGATGCTGGCATTTTCGATTGTCTCGAATTTGTCGGGCGACATCAGTGTCAGTCGCAGTTCGCTGCGCCGCGCCGCCGGGTCGGCGATCAGTGTGCCGGGTGATGCGCCGACCGGCGGCCGCCGTGCCATCACCGGCGCCCGCTTCTTGATCGTCTCGGCCTTAGCCATGTGTCCCCTCGGATGCTGCGTCTGATCGAGATTAGACGACGGGACTCACCCGGCAAAGACCCGCTTCGGCTTGAACATGCCTTGCTCGATGGCCCCGATGGCGACCAGCTTGCCGCGCGCCGTAGCGCAGGCTTCCTCGGCTTCCACCGGCGCGTCGCGGCCACGGATGATGACCGGATTGCCGAGGCGAATTTTTGTTGCAGCGTCGTCGCTGATCGCGATCTGCGGCAGGCAGTCGAGCGCGGCTGATGTGTCGACCAGAAGCGCGTCGATGGCGTCGAAGTCGACTGGCACCGTGTCCGCTGAATCCGAACGTTCATCGCCCTGTTCGCCGAAGCGGGCGGCTTCCAGCTCGGCGATGGTGACGAAGTCTTCCTGCGTGAACGGCTCGACCTCGATCCGGCGCAGTTCGGCAATGTGGCCGAAACAGCCGAGGTCGCGGCCCATGTCGCGGGCCAGAGAGCGCACATAGGTGCCCTTGCCGCATTCGACCTCGAAAATGCTGCGATCAGCACTGTGCTCGATCAGGTCGAGGCGGCCGATCTCGACTTCCCGCGCCGGGATGTCGACCGTCGCGCCGTCGCGGGCAAGGTCGTAGGCGCGCTCGCCTGCGATCTTGATGGCCGAAAATTGCGGCGGCGTCTGCATGATGACCCCGGTGTATTTCGGCATCAGCAAAAGCACATCGGCTTCTGCCGGACGCTGTTCGGAACTTTTTGTCACCGGCCCTTCGAGGTCATCGGTCGAACGCTCCTCACCCCAGGCAACGGTGAAGCGGTAGACCTTGGCGCCATCCTGGACATAGGGCACGGTCTTGGTCGCTTCGCCGAGCGCAATCGGCAGCATGCCGGAAGCGAGCGGGTCGAGCGTGCCGGCATGGCCTGCCTTTTCAGCCTGGAACAACCATTTGATCTTGGAGACGGCCTCGGTCGAACCCATGCCGACGGGCTTGTCCAGCACCAGCCAGCCGGAGATCGGCCGACCCTTCTTCTTGCCGCGACGCGCCACTATTTTTCGTCCTTGTCGTTGTCTTTATTCTGGTCGCCAATCTGCGCGTCAGGGTCGAGATCACGCGCCACTTCTGGCGAGTGCAGCAATTCGTTGATTTTCTGGAAATTGTCGTAACTGGTGTCGAGCCGGAAGCGGAACTCCGGCATGTATTTCATCTGCCGGAGCGCGCCTGAGACGCGGCCGCGCACGAATTTAGCATGCTTGTTGAGCGCTTCGACCACGGCATCGGCATCACTAGCGTCAAGCGGCGAGACGAAGGCGGTGGCGATCTTCAGATCGGGCGACATGCGCACTTCCGAGACCGAAACCACAGCATTCTCGACCAACGGATCGAGGATCTCGCCACGCTGCAAGGTTTCCGACAGCGCGTGGCGCACCTGCTCGCCGACGCGAAGCATGCGCTGGGATGGACCTGACGTGGTTGAACGGGGCATTTTTCTCTATCCTGAAATCGTGAGGCACGGGATAGAACCGCGCCGCATGTCTCATATGCTTTGGGCGGCGGCCTTTCGACCACCGCCCGGTCTCAATAGATGCTCGAACTCAAGATGCTCGAACTCAGAGCGTTCTGGTCACCATCTCGACGCGGAAGCACTCGATGATATCGCCGACGCGCATGTCCTCGTAGTTCTGGAAGGCCATGCCGCATTCCTGGCCACCCGGGACCTCCGCCACTTCGTCCTTGAAGCGCTTGAGGGTCTTCAGCGTGCCTTCGTGGATGACGACATTGTCGCGGATCAGGCGAACGCCCGCACCGCGCTCGACCTTGCCTTCGGTGACACGGCAGCCGGCGATCTTGCCGACCTTGGTGATGTCGAAGATCTCGAGGATCTCCGCATTGCCGATGAAGGTCTCGCGACGCTCCGGCGACAGCAGGCCCGACAGCGCCGCCTTCACGTCATCCACGAGATTGTAGATGATCGAGTAGTAGCGGATCTCGATGCCTGCCGCCGCGGCAGCCGCGCGCGCCTGCACATTGGCGCGGACGTTGAAGCCGATGATTGCGGCACCCGAGGTTTCCGCCAGCGACACATCGCTTTCGGTGATGCCGCCGGCGCCCGCATGGACGATGCGCGCACGCACCTCGTCGGTGCCGAGCTTGTCCAGCGCCGCGTTGATCGCCTCGATCGAGCCCTGCACGTCGCCCTTGATGACCAGCGGGAATTCCTTCAGCCCGCTCGTCTGCAGTTGCGACATCATCTGTTCGAGCGAGCCACGCTGGCCGGCATGCTTGGCCACCGCCTTCTCGCGCGCCAGACGCTGGCGATATTCGGTGATCTCGCGGGCGCGGGCTTCATTGTTGACCACGGCGAAGCGGTCGCCGGCCTGCGGGGTTCCTTGCAGACCGAGCACCTCCACCGGCATCGCCGGCGGCGCTTCCTTGATTTGCCCGCCGCGGTCGTTGACCAGCGCGCGCACCCGGCCCCATTCGTTGCCGGCAACGAGGATATCGCCGGGCATCAGCGTGCCGGTCTGGACCAGCACGGTGGCGACGGGGCCGCGGCCCTTGTCGAGCTGGGCTTCGATGACGACGCCCTCGGCGGTGCGGTCCGGATTGGCCTTCAGGTCGAGGATTTCGGCCTGCAGCAGGATCGCTTCGAGCAGCTTGTCTAGATTGGTGCCCTTGGTCGCCGACACTTCGACGTCCAGCACCTCGCCGCCCATCGATTCGACGAAGACTTCGTGGCGCAGCAGTTCCGAGCGCACCTTCTGCGGGTCGGCGTCATGCTTGTCGATCTTGTTGATCGCCACGATGATCGGAACGCCGGCCGCCTTGGCATGGCTGATCGATTCGATCGTCTGCGGCATCACGCTGTCGTCGGCCGCCACCACGAGGATGGCGATGTCTGTCGCCTGGGCGCCGCGGGCGCGCATCGCCGTGAAGGCGGCGTGGCCGGGCGTATCGATGAAGGTGATCTTGTGACCGTTCTTCTCAACCTGATAGGCGCCGATATGCTGGGTGATGCCGCCTGCCTCCCCGGACACGACATTGGCATTACGGATGGCATCGAGCAGCGAGGTCTTGCCGTGGTCGACATGGCCCATGATGGTCACCACCGGCGGACGCGGCTCGAGAACTTCGGGACGATCGGCGATGTTGAAGAGGCCTTCCTCGATGTCGGACTCGGCGACGCGGCGAACCGTGTGGCCGAATTCGGTGGCGACCAGCTCGGCCGTGTCGGCGTCGATGACGTCGCCCGGCTTCAGGATTTGGCCCTGTTTCATGAAGAACTTGACCACATCGACGGCGCGCTCGGACATGCGCTGCGCCAGTTCCTGGATGGTGATGGTTTCGGGCAGTATCACTTCGCGCATGACTTTCTCGCGCGGTTCGTTATGCAGCGCGCGCTTGAATTTCTCCTGGCGCCGACGCATCGACGACAGCGAACGCGCACGCGCATCCTCATCGGAAAGTGCGGCATTCAGCGTCAGCTTGCCGCGGCGGCGATCTTCCTCGCCTTTGGTCGGCTTAGCCGGACGCGCCACTTCGGGCGTAACCGGGCGGCGCACCGGGGCACCGGCGCCGGTCCGCTTCGGCTTGATGTCCTCGTCGTCGACTGTCGCAAGTTCGGCGGCCAGCGGCGCGCGGCGACGCGCCTCTTCCTCGGCACGCCGGCGGGACTCGGCCTCGGCCTGCAGCCGGGCTTCTTCCTCGGCCTGGCGGCGCGCGGATTCCTCGCGCTCGCGACGGCGGCGCTCTTCATCCTCGGCGCGGCGCTTCGCCTCTTCGATGGCGCGCTGGCGATCCTCGACGTCGCGCACCTTCGAACCCTCAAGGGCCCGGCGGCGCGCCTCCATCTCATTGCGGGACAATTCGTTCAGCACCATGCCGCCGCGTTCGACCGGCGGCGGAGGCGGCGGCGCCTTGGGCGCTTGCTGCACAACGGGCGCTGCCGCGACCGGCGGCTTCGGCGTGAACACGGACACAGGGGCAGCGGCCGGCTCCGGCTTGTCGCCGGGCAGCGAGAACTTGCGCTTCTTGGTCTCGACCACGACCGCCTTGGTGCGGCCATGCGAGAAGCTTTGGCGCACGGTGCCCTGTTCCGTACCGGGGCGCTTCAGCGTCAAGGTCTTCTTCGGCGTCACACTCAACGTCTTTTCGTCGCCCGATTTCGTATCGCTCATTCCATATCCTCTGCGGCATCATCTTCGTCAGCAACGGCCGCAAGCCTTGCCAGATCGTCCGGGGAACCGCCCCGATACCGGTCGAGCGCGACCATGCGCTTCTGGACCGCCCTGCCCGCGTCTCCCGCGAGAACGGCAGCATGTATCACATTTGTACCCCCCAATGCCAAGCTCAACTCGGCCTCGGGGAAAAGTTTGTAGGCGAGGATGGCGGGGCCGCCAAGATGGACGGTTGCCCGTCGCGCCTGGCTGATCTTGCGGACGCCGTCATCTGACGCCTCGGTCGCATGCAACACGAAAAGCGCCAGCCCACCACGCACCGCGCTCTCGACCTTGGTGGCGCCGAGCGCGATCGAGCCTGCCTTTCGGGCAAGACCGAGCATGCCCAGAGCGGATCTGGAAAGCAGCCCGTCGACCATGCCGCCGAGATCGGTCGGCACGGTCACCTGCGCCTTGAAGGCGCGAGCGAACAAGTTTTTCGCTGCCGCCTTGTCGATATGTAGGCGGTCGGCCGTCACCCAGCAACCGCGGCCGGGCAGGTTTTTCTTGATATCCGGGACGACGGCCGAATCCGGGCCGACGACGAAGCGGATCAATTCATCCGGTTCGGCCTGTCTGCGCGTAACGATGCAAGTGCGATCGTTCATCTCGTCCAAGGGCGGGTTGTGTGGGATGCGGTTTCACCTCACGCACCAACGGCTTCGTCAGCCGGTACGTCTTCGGCTGCAAGCTCGTCTTCGGTGATCCAGCCTGCCTTGAGGCGGGCGGCCAGAACCATCTGCTCAGCATCGGCGCGCGACACGCCGTGACTGGCGAGCACGCCGGGGAACACCTTCGTCTCGCCGTCCTTGCGTTCTTTCCAGCCGGTCAGGTCATCGGCCGCATAGCCGGCGAAATCCTCGATCGTCTTCACGCCGTCCTCGCCGAGCGTCACCATCATGGCGGTGGTCACGCCAGGAATCTCACGCAACTCGTCCTTGACGCCCAGCGCCTTGCGCTTCTCGTCATGCTCGGCTTCGATCTTCTCCAGATACTCGCGGGCGCGGGCCTGGATTTCCGAGGCGGTGTCCTCGTCGAAGCCGTCGATCGACGCGATCTCGTCGGCATCGACATAGGCGACTTCCTCGACGCTGGTAAAGCCTTCGGAGGCAAGCACCTGGCCGACCATCTCGTCGACGTTGAGCGCATCCATGAACAGCGCCGAGCGTTCGACGAACTCCTTCTGGCGGCGCTCGCTCTCTTCCTGCTCGGTCAGGATATCGATATCCCAGCCGGTGAGCTGCGAGGCGAGCCGGACGTTCTGACCACGGCGGCCGATGGCCAGCGACAGCTGGTCGTCCGGCACCACGACTTCGATGCGTTCGGCATCCTCGTCAAGCACGACCTTGGCGACTTCCGCTGGTTGCAGCGCGTTGACGATGAAGGAAGCAGCCGAAGGCGACCACGGAATGATGTCGATCTTCTCGCCCTGCAATTCGCCGACCACCGCCTGAACGCGGCTGCCGCGCATGCCGACGCAGGCGCCGACAGGATCGATGGAACTGTCACGCGAGATGACGGCGATCTTGGCGCGCGAACCCGGATCGCGAGCGACCGACTTGATCTCGATGATGCCGTCGTAGATTTCCGGCACTTCCATGGTGAACAGCTTCGCCATGAACTGCGGATGGGTGCGCGACAGGAATATCTGCGGACCGCGCTGCTCGCGGCGCACGTCATAGACATAGGCGCGGACGCGATCGCCATATTTGTAGTTCTCGCGCGGGATCAGCTCGTCGCGGCGGATGATCGCCTCGCCGCGGCCGAGATCGACGATGACGTTGCCGTATTCGACGCGCTTGACGGTGCCGTTGACGATCTCGCCGATGCGGTCCTTGTACTCGTCATACTGGCGGTCGCGCTCGGCCTCGCGCACCTTCTGCACGATGACCTGCTTGGCCGACTGGGCGGCGATGCGGCCGAAATCCATCGGCGGCAGCTGTTCGGCAATGAAGTCGCCGAGCTGGGCGTCGGGATTGCGCTCGCGCGCGGAGGAAATGGCGATCTGCGTCGCATAGTCGTCGACTTTCTCGACCACTTCCATCAGCCGCTGCAGCTTCATCTCGCCGGTATTCGGATTGATGTCGGCACGGATGTTGGTTTCCTGGCCATAGCGCGAGCGCGCAGCCTTCTGGATCGCATCCGCCATGGCGGCGATGACGATCGACTTGTCGATCGACTTTTCACGCGCGACCGCGTCGGCGATCTGCAGCAGTTCAAGCCTGTTAGCGCTTACAACCATCGTTTTTCTCCCGAGCTTGTTGCCGAGCCTTTGCGCCCGGCAGCCCAATCACATTTCCTGTTCGGTTTCATCTTCCGCGCCCGCTTCTGCGCCCTCTGGCGCGTCTTCGGGTTCGCCGCGGCGCTTCTTGGCTTCCTTGCGCGCCCTGTTGTCTTTCGACAGCGCGTCGCGGATAAGGTCATCGGTCAGGATCAGCCGTGCCTCGGCAATCGCATCGTAGGGCACACGCACCGTCGGCTCTTCGCCATAGGCCGCCTTGTCGCGCTCGATCAGCACACCGTCCGCGTCGCTCTCGGCGATCTTGCCCTTGAAGCGCTTGCGGTCGGCGACAAGGACCGAGGTTTCCATCTTCACCAAATGACCCGTCCAGGTCGCGAAATCCGACTTGCGGACCAGCGGCCGGTCGATACCCGGCGACGAAACTTCGAGATGATATGCCTTTTCGATGGGATCATCGACGTCGAGCGCCGGCGATACTGCCCGGCTGACCTCTTCGCAATCCTCGACGGTCATGGTGCCGTCCTCGCGTTCGGCCATGATCTGCAGCGTCAGCCCGTTCTGGCCCGTCAAATGCACCCTGACAAGGCGGAAGCCGATGGCACGCAGCACCGGCTGCACGATCAGCGCGATGCGCGCATCGATGCCGCTTTCGCGGATGATGCGGTCGTCGCTGTCGGGTACCGTTGCCGTCATTCTACTTCTGTCGCTTTATTGGTGGGCGGAAGGTAATAAAAAAGAGCGGGACCGGGTGGACCCACTCTTCGCCATACCGACCAAGAACTTGAGCATGATATAGACGATCGCCGCCGTCGTTTCAAGTCCGCGTGCAGGACCGGGCGAAAAGTGCCGGAAGCGGCAGCGTTGCACAGGGCGCATGGCGGCCATGCGGCAGCCTCCCTGTGATATCGGGCAATACGCACCTATCTATGTTGCGCTGCACAAATTCAATCGCGCATCGCAGCAGGCGAAAGGGCATAATAATGACCAACCGCAGGGTTTTCTCGGCCATCGGCGATTTCTTCACCGTGTTCGGCAGCGCAGTCGCCGCTTCGCAAGCCGTCGAAGCCGGCCGCAAGCCGCGGGCGCACGATTTGCGCAATCTCGGCATGGATCCGGCCGCCTTCAACAAGATCGGTCGCTTCTAAGGCCGGCGGCTCAGGGCGAGGATATCTTTGGTCCTCGTCGACGGCAAAGCGCGCGACGCGCGCTGCTGAGTAGGACTATCTCCGGACGAAGGTGAGATAGGCCGGCCGACGGCCTTCGCGAATGGCCTTCGCCTCGTAGCGCGTACCCGGCCAACCCTCATAGGGCCGATGCCAGTCGGCGGCCTCTTCAGCCTGCCACGCAAACGCATCATGTACCCGGCAATGCAGCAGCGTCCAGTTCACATAGCTATCGATATCGGAAGCAAAGCGGAACTTTCCGCCTGACTTCAGGACGCGCGCGAAACGGTCGAGATTGACCGGACTGACGAAGCGTCGCTTCCGGTGTTTCTTCTTCGGCCAGGGATCGGGATAGAGAAGGTCGATGCCGTCGAGCGAGGCTTGCGGGAGCCAGTCGAGCAGGCGCGTGGCGTCGTCGTCATAGACGCGAAGATTGGCAAGCGGCCGTTCCCTGACGGCCATCATCATCTTGGCCATGCCGTTGACGAAAGGTTCGACGCCGACAAAACCGGTTTCAGGAGCCGCCGTCGCCCGATGCAGCAGGTGCTCGCCGCCGCCGAAACCAATTTCGAGATGAATGGCGCAGACATCGGCTTCGAACAGGCTGCGCAATTCGGCCGGCGGTCCGGCCGTCAGATCGAGCCGGTAGGTGCTGAAGCCGCTTTCCAGTGCCGCCGCCTGCTGCGGACGGATGGTCTTGCCGCGCCGGCGACCGAAAAATGCTTCGGTCGCACGGCTTGGCCGGACTTTCGGATCCATGGACGCCGCGGCTAGGCCGCGACTGCTTCGGTGGGCGCTTCGGCGAGAGCATCCTTGAGCGCCTTGGCGAGGTCGGTCTTTTCCCAGGAGAAGGACCCGTCACGGCCGGCCTTGCGGCCGAAATGGCCATAGGACGACGTCTTCGCGTAGATCGGCTTGTTGAGATCGAGGTGGCGGCGGATGCCGGACGGCGACAGGTCCATCACGGTGCGCAGCGCCTGCTCGAGCTTTGCCTCATCGACCTTGCCGGTGCCGTGCAGGTCGACATAGACCGACAGCGGCTGGGCGATGCCAATGGCATAGGAAAGCTGGATGGTGCAGCGATCGGCGAGCTTGGCCGCCACCACATTCTTGGCGAGATAGCGTGCCGCATAGGCTGCGGAACGGTCGACTTTGGTGGTGTCCTTGCCGGAAAAAGCACCGCCGCCATGGGGCGCAGCACCGCCGTAAGTGTCCACGATGATCTTGCGCCCGGTCAGGCCGGCGTCGCCGTCTGGCCCGCCGATGACGAACTTGCCCGTCGGGTTTATGTACCAGTTGCAGCTGTCGGCGATCTTCAACTCGCCGAGCGCCTCGCGAATATAGGGTTCGACGACGTTGCGGACCTTCTTCGAATCCCAGCTGGCATCGAGATGCTGGGTGGACAGCACGATTTGCGTCACTTCCGCCGCCTTGCCGTCGATATAACGGACGGTCACCTGGCTCTTGGCGTCCGGCCCGAGCCGGCCGGCATCGCCGTTGCCCTCATGGCGCGCGGCGGCCAGCAATTCGAGGATCTTGTGGCTGTAGTAGATCGGCGCCGGCATCAGATCCGGCGTTTCGCGGCAGGCATAGCCGAACATAATGCCCTGGTCGCCGGCGCCTTCCTCGCCTTGCCGGTCGGAGGCGTTGTCGACGCCTTGCCCTATATCCGGCGACTGGCCGTGCAGCAGAACCTCGATCTTTGCTGTCTTCCAGTGGAAACCGGCCTGTTCATAGCCGATTTCGCGGATCGCCTTGCGGGCGGCCGACTTGAACTTCGCCGGATTGACGAGCGGATGACCGGCGGCATCCATCAGGATGTTGCCGGCCTTGTCCTTCTTGAGCAGGGTCTCGGGGACGCGGACCTCGCCGGCGATGACGACGCGATTCGTGGTCGCCAGCGTCTCACAGGCGACGCGGACCTTCCAGGGGTCCATGCCGGTCTTTCTGGCCTCGCGATAGACCAGATCGACGATCTCGTCGGAGATACGGTCGCAGACCTTGTCGGGATGACCCTCGGCAACGGATTCCGAGGTGAATAGATAGTTTTGCCGCGTCACGGGTGTCCCCTCTTGAAAAAATGTCGGCACGCTGCCGATTGGCGCGCCACGTGTTAGCTGTGCCGGGCGGCGCTCGTCAAGCGGCGCGGCCATTCTGGTATGAAAATCGCGCTATTATCTTGACCACTGTGACCGCCGGCAGGATGCCGCAAGCGCGCTTAGCTCCAACACGTTGCTTAGCTTCAGCACGTTGATGAAAAAGACTTTGAGCATGGGTGTCGAGCAAAATCGATCCGCTCTCCGGCATGCCTATGGGATGTAAGTTACACGGTGCGCGAGATCGCGAGGATTGCCTGCCCCGCTATGACGGCCTCGCCATTTCGGGTTTTCAATGGCCAAATCAATCGGCCCAATCAATCCACTTCGTCGGTGGAAAGGGCCTTCACAAGCTCGATGATCTTGCGGCGTATCTTCACGTCGCCGATCTTGACGAAGGCCCGGTTGAGTTGAAGACCTTCAGGACTGCCGCAGAATTCGACGGCAAAAGCCATTGAGGTATCCTCCGCAAATCCGCGGTTGCCCACGGTCTCCTGGCCCGGCGCGTCCTCGAAAAAGAAAGCGACAGGAACGCCGAGTATCGAGGCGATTGCCTGCAAACGGCTGGCACCAACGCGATTGGTCCCCTTTTCGTATTTCTGTATCTGCTGAAAAGTTATTCCGAGGTTCTCGCCCAGCTTCTCCTGACTCATTCCCAACATATTGCGACGAAGCCTGATGCGACTTCCGACATGGATGTCGATAGGATTCGGCTTCTTCTTGTTTTCTTCTGCCATTTTTTCCTCGCCGAATTTTTCCGGCTTTTTGTGTTTTTCTGCCCAAACGAAGCCGGCGGCCGGTGCCCAACACAAAGACGTACCGACTTCGAGAAATTTCAGGCCGTTACAGTATGAGTTTCTAATGTGTCGACTGTCAATTCGCCCGTAGCTTTTGCCTTACATTCGATGTGAAAGCGGCCAGGGCAAACAGCAACAAGATCATCAGTCCGTTGATGCGTCTTTGGCGGGAAGAAGCGATGGCTTGATCGGAAATCGGCACATGTACATCGATGGCTCCGCGTGCGTCGATCGCCAGCGCGTCGAGGATGCGCCCGCGCGGATCGACGACAGCGGAGATGCCGTTATTGGCTGCGCGCAACAAGGGCACCCCGTTCTCCACAGCACGAATCTGCGCCTGCCTGAAATGCTGGTACGGACCCGGCGTGTCACCGAACCACGCGTCGTTCGTGACATTCACAATAAGCTCGGCTGACGTAGCGTCAATCGCCACCAGATCGGGAAAGATGACTTCATAGCAAATGAACGGAAGCACGCGGATGCCGCCGGACAGCGCGATCGGATGCCGCTCATTGCCGGCCGCGTAGGTCGTCGGCCCGGCGACGAGCTGTTTGAGCCCGAAGCGGCCAAGCAGGTCGGCAAAAGGCAGATACTCGCCAAAGGGCACCAGATGAACCTTGTCGACAGCATCTGCGATTTCGCCCTTGTCGTCGATCGCCACCACCGAATTGTAGTACCGCCTGTCGGCATCTGCCGCCGAGCCGCCCTCCTCCCGGACGACGCCGGCGATCAGCATCTGGCCGTCGTCAAGCATCTCTCCCAGCGCGGTCAGCGCATCGGGACGTTCGGCGAAAAAAAACGGCACGGAGGTTTCCGGCCACAGGATCAATTGCGGCTTGTCATGGCCGGCCTCCGGCGCCTTGGCCGAAAGCCCCATCAGCGTAGCGAAGATCCGGTCGGGCACCGAAGCGTCCCACTTCTCGCTGAGGTCGACAGCCGGCTGCACGATGCGGACCTCGAGGCTGCGCTCCGCCGGTTTCTCGGGAATAGCAAGCCGGATATAGCCGAAGCCGACATGGGCCGCGACGAGAACGGCAAGCAGTGCAGCTCCCAGGCGGACATGCCGGCGCGCCGCAAGCAGGGCCGGCAATGCAAAGACGAAGACCGCCAGCGCGTTCATGCCGACCATGCCGGTCACCGACACGCTCTGCATAAGCAAAGGCACCGGCATCGCCGCGTAGCCGACGGCATTCCACGGGAACCCGGTGAACAGAAAATCGCGCAGCCATTCCGCCAGGCCAAAACCGAAGGCAAGGGCAGCGATGCGGCCGATGTCGTTGCTCCACAGCAGCCGGGCAACCGCTGTTGCGAAGCCGTAGAAAAAGGCGAGCGCCAGCGGAATTCCAACCACTGCGAAGGGAAGCGCCCAGGCGAAACTGTCGGCCTCGACCAGAAGTGCCGAGCCGATCCACCACAGGCCGGCGAGAAAATAGCCGAAGCCGAACCACCAGCCGATGGCGAAAGCCGGCCGCAAACGCCAGAACCAGCCATCGGAGGCTTCGCCGGTCGCGCCGTCGAGGAGCCAGACCAGCAGCGGAAATGAAATAAAACAGACGGCAAAGAAATCGTAAGGCGCCTGGGCAAGAACCGCCAGCGCGCCAGCAAGAAACGCCACAAGCGCGCGGCGCCAACCCCACAGCAGAATTATCCGGCCGGCCAGGCGCTTCATAAATTCTTCCGAGTCGTGCGAATCACCGAGCAAGATTTATCAGGCTGCGGTCCACGCTCCAAACGGCCACCGCTTCAGCCGGCGTGCCGGGTTGAATCTTCGGCAATCGACCCTTTGCGGACTCAAAAGCAGGGTTCACAGACGAAGTGAGAACGATAGCGTGGATGCCCTATCAGCGTGCCAAAGCCGACAAGAAATGCTCCCCATGCGAGCACAACTCCCACAGCCATGATGCCAACTCCTGAAGCCAGTTTGCAAGCCAGGCCGACCGATGAAGAACAGCGCCAAGGGCGTATCAACGCAACGATTGCGGCTGATGCCAGCAGAATAAGCACTGGAACGCCTAAGACCACGGCGTGCATCTCCAGCATAAGAGCGAACGGAGTATCCAACTTTATCATCGGCTTAACCTCCCCTAAACCCTGAAGGCATTCAAGATGGCGACACCGATGACTTGAAGGGCCAGTTTTTCCACCCGTTGCGGACGAAGACGGGCTCGCGCAAGACGTTCACCTGTTGCCTAACCGTCTCCGCAGCAGGAAATGAAAGTCGCACAGGACAACCAGCCCAACCAGCATGCCGGATGTGGAGCCGACCACATCGCGCCAGCCAAGCTCGGACCAACTCAACACAGCTTTGGACAGGGCATACAGCGGGACCAGGAATGACAGCCCGGCGAAAAAGGCGGTTACGGCAAACCAGGTTCTTTCGAAAGAGAGCGCCTTCCGCCCATCGAAGCCACGAATTCGTGCGGTCCGCGAAATCAAGTGGCCGTAGGCTGCTTCGTCTTGCTTTCGCAGGCTCGGGATGAATATGGCGATGGAGCAGAGGAACGCTGCATACATTGCCAAGAGGCCTCTGAAAATCCGAAGGTGAGGATCACCGCCGAAGGGAGCCACGCAGTAGAGCGCCCCGAGGAGCACCGCCGCCACAAATCCATAGAAACAAAGCCGGATGGGATGCCACCAGTCTAGCGACGCAAGAAACATTTTCCGCCTTAACCCGCCGCCAATCAGCCAACAGAACTTCTTCCGCAGATATTTATTTCCGCTTTCCACCGTAACGGAAGTTCGCGGAATCGAAGACCATGCGCTGATGCCCGATTACAATCTTGAATATCGAAAGCTGCGCGAAGCGGGCTTCTCCGGCTGGTCGGGAGCCAATCGAGATGGGAACATCCGGATTCTGACAACCACGCTCATGTGGCTTGAAGCCGAATAGCTGTTACCAGGCCAGCGAGGGAAAACTCTTCGCCCTTCCAATACATCCATCAGTCTTCGCCGTCGCGCGACAGAAATGCGTTCAGCCGCTCCAGAACGAGGGCCGGGGCTTCGAGCTGAGGCAAGTGACCGACGCCAGGCAGTGTTTCGAACGACGCCCGCGGGATCAGCGCATGAAGCGCTTTGCCTCGCTCCAGCGGGATCCATGGATCGTCCTTGCCCCAGATTATCTTTACCGGACACCTGATATTCCCGAACACCTGCTCGACTTCGGCGGTGTACTTTTCGTCGGCTTGCGCGAATTGCCGATAGAAGCTTCCTCGTCCCTCCTCGGCAAGCCACGGCTCGACAAGCTTCTCGAAATCACCCGAATCGATGTCATTGACGATGGCCCCCTTGATATAGGCCTCCACGACCGCTCTGTGGATGTGCGGCGGCAGGCCCAGAAAGACATCCACATGACGACCGACGTGATCGAAGAACTCCGATCCCCACGGGCGCATGGCGACGACATTCATCAGAACATACCGCTCGAAGTCGCAGCCATGCAGCAAATGCGCCCGTAGCGTCGTCGCTCCGCCGAAATCATGGGCAACGACCATGGGCCGCTCAAGGTGCCAGTGCGCAAGCATCTCGGCGAATACCTTTCCTTGCACATCGAGTGAGGTGCGCTGCTCCGCGGCTTTGTCGGATCGCCCGTATCCGGGCATATCGTACCAGTGGACACGATAGCGCCTTGCAAGGTCTGGAATAATCCGATGCCATGAGAACGAAGACCACGGCCAGCCATGGGCCAGCACGAGCGCAGGCCCGTTGCCAGATCGACCCGCTGCCACAGCGCCCGCGGATGTTTCGACGGTCTCATCGAGTTTCCACGGCATCAGATATTCTCCCAGTATTCAGGACAGCGTCCAGATGAATTGGTTCGGAACCATATAGTTCGAGACCACCTACCATCCATCGCTGAGATTGAGACGGAGATGCTAACGGTGCCAGCCTTCGATCCGTAGATCGCACCAGCCGCTCGGCCTCCTCGCGTGGAATGGTGCGTACGGTCTGGGAGGAAGGCCAGACGTGACCCTCAGGATCGAGCGTCCTATACCGTTGTTGAGAGCTTGAACGGATCGTCGACCGTCATCGGGCGGCGGTGCTTCAGGTTTTCTCGTCGCAGGTTCTTGTCCCAAAACCGCGAGACACTTTTGCGGAACCCGCTCACGCCTGCTCGGCGCGGACGGCGCGCCGGCGGCGCTCGCCTTTCGGGGTCTCGACGATGCGCACGCGCTTGACGCGGCGCGGATCGGCGTCGAGCACATGGAATTCAAAGCCAGGGATGGCCTGCACCACTTCGCCGCGGGCCGGAACCCTGCCAAGCGTGTTGAAGATCATGCCGCCGATCGTGTCGACATATTCGCCATGCTCGCCGGCGGCGAAATCCTCGCCGATCATCTTGGCGACATCGTCGATCTCGGCCTTGCCGTCGACGACGAACACGCCCTCGCCGGTCTGGGTGATCATCGGCTCGTCCTCGTCATGCTCGTCCTCGATGTCGCCGACCACCATCTCGACGATGTCCTCGAGCGACACCAGACCGTCGGTGCCGCCATACTCGTCGATGACCAGCGCCATCTGGGTCCGCATCGCCTGCATCCGCCCCATGAGATCGGAGGCGAGCATCGACGGCGGCACGAAAAGCACCGGGCGGATCAGGGTCAGGTCGCCGATGGTGCGCGTGAGATCGACCTTGGCGAGATCGAGAAGCGTGGCGGCGGCGGTTTTCCTGGTCGTCCTGCCCTTCCTGACGCGGGCGATCTTGGTGATGTGCGCGAGCACGTCGCGGATGTGGACCATGCCGCGCGGGTCGTCGAGCGTCTCCGAATAGACCGGCATGCGGGAATGGCCAGACTGCTCGAACAGCCCCAGAAGATCGCCCAGGTTCGTCGTGATCTCGACCGCCTCGATGTCGGCGCGCGGCACCATGACGTCCTCGACGCGCACCTCGCGCAGGCGCAGGATGTTGTTGAGCATGGCCCGTTCGCCGGGCGAAAAGGCGCCGGCATCGCTCGCCGTTTCGGCAAGCGCGTCGGCGATCTCCTCGCGCAGGCTGGTGCCGTTGCGTTGCCTGAACAGGCCGAGCACGCGATCGAACAGGGAAGGACCGGCAGGCGATGGCTCGCTGGCGAAGCTGCCGGTGATGGTACTCGGACTCGAGCCCTCTTCCGTCTGTTCGGATGGCTTGGTCGCACTGCCGGCGTCTGGGCGGGCGGCAGTCTCTGGTTTGTCGTTCATCGTCGTCCGGTCATTTGATCTTTTTAGTTACGCGTAGGGATCGGGAATGGCAAGCCTCGCAAGTGCTGCGCGTTCGATGGCTTCCATTTCCTCGGCCTCGGCGTCGGTCTCGTGATCGTAGCCTAGCAAATGCAGCAGGCCGTGGATGACGAGATGGATGATATGGTTGTCGACAGGCTTGTCTTCCAGTGCGGCTTCCCGCGCAACCGTCTCGGCGGCCAGCACGATGTCGCCCAGCATCGGCGGCAGCGGGCCGCCCGCTGTGAGCGGAAAAGCCGGGAAAGACAGGACGTTGGTCGGTTTGTCCTTGCCGCGCCAGCCGGCATTGAGGCTCCGGATATTGGCATCGACAGAAAAGACGATGCTGAGTTCGGAACGGCCGGCTACGCCGATTTCGGCAAACGCAGCGGCAACGGCGCGATGGACCAGCCGCGTCAGCTCAGCCTCTTCCGGCCAGTCGCCGGCTTCGAGCGCTATATCGATGTCGACGGGAACCGGAAGATCCCCGCCTACAGACTTTCTGTCCTCAGCCATAAGGCCGCATCTTCAGCCTTCGGCGCCCAGGCCCCGGGCCAGCTTGCCGTCGCGGTCGTATGCCTTCACGATCTCGGCGACCAGCGGATGCCTGACGACGTCGCCTTCGTTGAAGCGCACCGTCACCATGCCGGTGACGCCGTCGAGGATCCTGAGCGCCTCGACCAGACCGGACTTGGTGTTTTGCGGCAGATCGATCTGGGTCGGATCGCCGGTGACGATCATGCGAGAGTTCTCGCCGAGGCGGGTCAGGAACATCTTCATCTGCATCGGCGTGGTGTTCTGCGCCTCGTCGAGGATGACGGCGGAGTGCGCCAGCGTGCGGCCGCGCATGAAGGCCAGCGGCGCGATCTCGATCACCTCGGCGGCTATCGCCCGCTCGACCTTGTCGGCCGGCATCATCTCGTAAAGCGCGTCATAGAGCGGCCGCAGATAGGGATCGACCTTCTCCTTCATGTCGCCGGGCAGGAAGCCGAGCCGCTCGCCGGCCTCGACGGCCGGCCGCGACAGCACGATGCGCTCGACCATGCCACGTTCGAGCAGCATCGCCGCATGCGCCACCGCCAGGAAGGTTTTTCCCGTGCCAGCCGGGCCGATGCCGAAGACGAGTTCGGACCGCTCCAGGGCGCGCATATAGGCGTCCTGGTTGAGCGAACGGGCATAGATCGTCTTCTTGCGCGTCGATATCTGGGCGGCTGACACCTTGCCCTTGCGCTCCAGCGTCGGCAGCGTCAGCTGGTCGTCGGCGGCGATCGCCATGCGCACGGCGCCGTCGACGTCCGACTGGCCGATGTCAGCGCCTTTCTGGAGAATGCCGTAGAGATTGTCCAGGGCGCGGCGCGCCTGCTCGGCGGCCGAGGCGGATCCCTTGATGGTCAGTTGGTTGCCTCGCGAGCGGATATCGACGCCAAGCTTCTGCTCGAGCCTGGCCAGATTCTCGTCGAACTGGCCATAAAGGGCGCTGGCAAGCTTGTTGTTGTCGAAAGTCAGAACGATGTGCGCCATATCCGAAGCCCCCGATGGTACGTTCTGGGGCAGGTTCTTCACTTCCGCAGCGCTCAACCGTCTCTCCTCATCTGCCGAGACCTTCAGGCCAATTCGGCGAACAGGCTGTTGTAACCCGTCTTCGTGATTCGTACCTGGATAATCTCGCCGATTTCGCCGGACTTTTCATCAACAATAACCGGCTGCAGCCACGGCGAGCGGCCGACCTTCTGGCCAGCCTGGCGGCCCGGCTTCTCGATCAGCGTGTCGATGGTGCTGCCGACCAGGCTCGCGCCGAAATCCTGCTGCTGCTTCAGCAGCAGCGCCTGCAGTCGCTGCAGGCGCGCGTCCTTGACGGCTTCCGGCACATGATCGGCCATTTCCGCGCCCGGCGTGCCAGGGCGCGGCGAATATTTGAACGAGAAGGCCGAGGCATAGTTCACCTGGCGGACAAGGTCCATTGTCGCCTCGAAATCCGCATCCGTCTCGCCGGGAAAGCCGACAATGAAGTCGCCTGAAAGCGCGATATCGCTCCGTGCGGCGCGGATCCGGTCGAGCAGCGTCAGATAATCCTTTGCCGTATGCCTGCGGTTCATCGCCTTGAGGATGCGGTCGGAGCCGGATTGCACAGGCAAATGCAGATAGGGCATCAGCGCCGGCAAGTCACGATGGGCGGCGATCAGTTCGTCGTCCATGTCGCGCGGATGGCTGGTGGTGTAGCGCAACCGCGCCAGCCCGGGAATCTCGGCCAGCCGGAACAGCAGGCGGCCAAGACCCCATTCCTCGCCGTTTTCTCCCTCGCCATGCCAGGCATTGACGTTTTGGCCAAGCAGCGTCACCTCGCGCACGCCGGCTTGAGCCAGCCGCTCGGCCTCGGCGACGATCTGCGCCACCGGCCGCGACACTTCCGAGCCTCTGGTATAAGGCACGACGCAGAAGGTGCAGAACTTGTCGCAGCCCTCCTGCACGGTCAGGAACGCGGTGACGCCGCGCCTGATGATCTCGGCGCGCTTCGGCTGCGGCAGATGCTCGAACTTGTCCTCGATGGCGTAGTCGGTCTCGACGATCTTTTCGCCGCCGCGCGCCCGTGCCAGCACGTCGGGAAGCCGATGATAGGTCTGCGGGCCGATGACCAGATCGACGGCCGGCGAGCGGCGGATGATCTCGGCCCCCTCCGCCTGCGCCACGCAGCCGGCGACACCGATTAGCATCTCGCGGCCGGCATGAGCCCGTTCGGCCTTCATCTCACGAATGCGGCCGAGTTCGGAATAGACCTTTTCGGCCGCCTTCTCGCGGATATGGCAGGTGTTGAGCAGCACCAGATCAGCCTCGCCGATGGCATCCGTCGCCACATAACCATCGGCGGCCAGCGCGTCGGTCATCCGCTGCGAATCGTAGACGTTCATCTGGCAGCCATAGGTCTTGACGAAGACCTTCCTGCTCGCGGCAGATGGTACGATCGCACTTTCGGCCGCACTTTCGATGTCGTCCCGTTCTATCGTATTCAGTTCCATCCGGCGGCTTCTAACGTCTTTTCCAGACAAAAAACAGACGATTCTGCTCTACAGCGCCGCGTATCCTCTTGGACGCACAAAGAACGACGGAGTACGTGAGCCTATTCCGGCTTACCGGCTCGGGCGCGGATCTGCGAGCGCCGCCTGCACCATATCACGCACCTGACTTTCCATCAGCCTTGCCGTTTCCTTGCGGTTGGAGCCCTTGGAAAAAGCGACCGGCTTGCCAAAATGGACTTCGACATCGAGCCCGCCCTCTGCCATCAGAACCTTGAGATGCGGCATCAAATCCTCGTCACCGATCCAGGCGGCAATCGGACGGTGCCTGCGGCCGAGCGGCACGCCATGCAGGCGCGTATAGACGATCGCCACCGGCTGGATGAAGACCTTTTCGGCCGCCCCTTCCGAAATCGCCATCGAGGCGGCGCCGAACAGCGTGCTCTTGAACGGCAGGATCATGTTGCCGTCGCTGGTCGAACCTTCGGCAAACAGCACCATGGCGTCGCCCTTGGCCATGCGGTTGGCGATCTCGCTCGCCTGGTCGCCCGACGAACGCTTGCGCTCGCGCTCGATGAAGACGGTACGCTGCAGCTTCGACAACATGCCTATCAACGGCCAGCCGGCCATGTCGGCCCTGGCGATGAACGTCACGTCGGCCATCGACCCCAGCACCATGATGTCGGTCCAGGAGATGTGATTCGACGCAACCAATAACGGGCGTTGGCTGGACAGCGACCCCTTGACATGGATGCGCATGCCCAGCGCCCGGATGATGAGCCGGTGCCAGATCTTCAGGATGAAAGTCTCGCGCCAGAGCCCGGTCTTCATCGACAGGATCTGCAACGGCACGAGAATCAACGAGCCGACGACAACGAGGCCCAGCGCCAGGAAAATCCTGATTTTTCCGATCATTTTGCTCCAGGCCCTGCCCACGTATGGCCAGAGCGGTGTGCGTCCAATTGGACGCACATCGTACGCTCTGGCAATTTTGAATCTGCGCTAGCGAAGATCGCGGCGCATGACAAGCGCGCCGGTCGGGCCATGCTCGGGCGACCTGTAATAGTTGGCACGCTTGCCGACCTCGCGGAATCCCAGCCGCCGGTAGAGCGCGATCGCGGCGACGTTGGTCTCGTCGACCTCGAGGAAAAGCGCCTCGGCGCGTTGCGCGTGCAGTTCGCGCAGAACGGCATCCATCAATTGCCAGCCGAGCCCCTGGCGGCGATGGGAGCGCGCCACCGCGACAGTCAGGATCTCGCCTTCACCGGCAGCCAGGCGCGCCAGGACGAAGCCGACCGGCGGCTTGGCACCCTGTCCGGTCTCGCGCGCGGCATAGCCGAACACCGTGTCCTGCTCGAGCAGTGCGGCGAATTCGTCGTCGGTCCACGGCCGAGCGAAATCCTCGCGATGCAGCACCGACATGGCCGCGCTGTCGGCAATCGTCAGCTGCTCGAGCGCAAAGTCCCTGCGGCGCGGCTGGAGGAAAGGAATGCGCATCAGTTTTTCTTCCCGGCTTTCTTCCTGGACAGGATAAAGCCGGCCTGCGGCTTGGCGTCGGCGCCGCGCAGATAGAGCGGTTTCGGCTTTTCGCCTTCAGCCTTTTTGCCGGCACCTTGGGCGGCAGCCAGCCGGGCATAGACGGCGATGTCGGCCGTGGCACTTGTCGAGCCGATGTCGAAGGTGCGGCCCGCCGACGCGGCGACCTGCGTTGCCGCCGTGCCGGCAAGAACCGGAGAACCGTCAACCACCATGGCGACGGCTTGCGAAAGCGTGGTCACCGCCGGACCATAGCGCAGAACCGGCCCCTCGTCGTAAAATGCCGCGTGGATTTCCTCGCGTCCGGCGTCGAGTGCCGCCAACACGGCGCGGCCGGGGAATGCCGCTTCCGCCTCCGTCGCCAGGGCTTCCAGCGTCGTCACCCCGATCGCCGGGATTTTCAGTGCCAGCGCCAGTCCGCGCGCTGCCGACACGCCAACGCGCAGGCCGGTGAAGGAGCCGGGGCCGGTGGAGACAGCGATGGCGCCGAGGCCGGCATAATCGGTTCCGGCGGCTTTCAGGGCCCCATCGATGACTGCCATCAGATGCTCGGCATGGCCCTTGCCGAGATCGAGCACCGAACGGCCAAGCTCTTTGCCGGCCGCAGTGTCGTAGACGCAAGCGGCGCAAAGATTGGCGGCACAGTCGATGGCAAGCAATTTCATAAGGCGGCCGGTTGGAGGACCCGCTTGGGCACAAGGGTTCTAAAGATAATTTTCCTGTGCCTGCCATGGCTCATCGCCGCAAGGAAATAATGCATAAATCGTTTGGCGGCTTCGCTTCGGCCTCGTCTGAACGCGGTAATTCCGGCGAACGTAACGTCAGGGAACCGGAAGCACTTATCTGGCCTCCTCGATGCGCAGCATGTGATTGTCCCAGACATAGTCCGGCTCCGACCGCGTCGCGCCCCCTGCTTCGATGATTTCGCCGGCGCCCGTCGTCGCTATGAAGCTCGCCCCGTCGGGCGCCACGCCGCAGATCTCGGCCAATGCGTTGGTGGCAACGATCCGGCCGCTGGCCGTATCGATCACGGCAAGCGAGTTGCCCTCCGGCGAGGACACGGCGACGGTGCCGGCGGCGGGGTTGGCGGCGACCGAGCCGATGTAGTTCCTGAAGCCGGAAAGCACGTGCTGCGGCATGTCGAGCAGTTGCAGATCCTTGCCGCGCGCGGCGCGGCCGACCAGCAGCGGACGATCGGTGCCCGGCCCCCGGTACTGGCAGCCGAACCAGACCGTGCCGGATCGGTCGATATCCATGTGACGGATCGACAGCTGGTGCAGCGCCGGCGGCAGTTCATGCTTTTCGACGAGGTCGCCGGCGAGGCGGTCGACCAGAACATAGGATGGCTTCATCGTCGCGATGTTGAGCTCGGCGCGGCCGAAATCCGGATGCGTCTCGATGCCGCCATTGGCGACGGCAATCGTCCTGCCGTCGCCTAGCAGCAGAAGCTCGTGCGAGCCCATGCCGTAGGTCGGGAACTCACCGATGCGCTTGAATTTCGCACGCGCGTCGTAGACGCCGACCACGCCGGCGGCATTGTCGAAGTCATTTTCGGTGGCGTAAAGCAACGCACCGTCGGTCGAAAACACGCCGTGGCCGAAGAAATGCCGTCCACTGACGCTGGCAATGGTCAGTGGCTCGTCGCGGCCTGTGTGGTCGAAGACCACGGCGAAGGTGCCGGGCTGCCTGGCGAAGACCACGGAGCGTTTCGACACCGGATCGAAGGTGACGTCGTGACCGCGGGCGGGCAGGTCGATAGCGTGCAGGACCATGCCGGCCTCGGACAGGATCGCCGCGCCATAGCTGCCGTCGCGCTTGATGAAAGCGGTGGCGAAGACGGCGTCGGCGGCAAGCGTCTTTGCCCATGCGGACGGCGCCATCGCCGAGGCAAAACTTGCGCCGGCAGCGCGCAGGAAATCGCGGCGATCGAACAAAGGAGTTTTCAAAAGACGGTCCTCTTGTGGATCATCGCAGGCGTTCGGGATTGGCCGAAGTCTCCCCAACTTCGTCATCCTTGGGCGAAGCAGGAGCGAAGCTCCGTCGCGGAGACCCAAGGATCCATGCCGTAATCTCAGCCGAAGAGTACGGCGAAGCAGAACCCTGCACCGAAGCAACGCTCTGAGGTCACGGCATGGATCCTGGGGTCTGCGCCGCGTCGCTAAGCTCCTTGCTCCGCCCCAGGATGACGAAGCGATGGGCGTTTCAGCCAATCTCAAGAGCATGCGATCCCGTCCACGCCATCCGATAAGTCCGCTCCCTTTCGAGTATCATGCTCAGTTTCTTCGCCGCATGATCTTGTCCAAAAAGTCTGCAACTTTTTGGGATCATGCTTAGTCTCCGTCCAGCGACGAGAAGCCAGCGGTCAGGCCGAATTCGGCTGTCAGCCTGGTGCCGATCAAGGTCGTCAGGCTGGATGTCACCAGCGAGAAGTGGTCGAGCCTCTCACGCAGCGCGGGGTCGGCGAGTGCCTTGTCGATCGGACCTCTGATGGCAGTGGCGTCGGCGGCCCCGTTGACGAGCTGGATGTGGATCGAATTTGCCATCCAGCGCGCGTCGGGCGACAGCGCTTCGCCAAGCTGCGACGCTTGGAACAGCGCGTCCATGCCCGAAAGATTGCCGGTCAACGAGCGCGCGGTGTTTTGCGAGCGCCAGTAGATCGCCTGTTTCGGCTTGTCGGCTTGCGGATTGCGGCCCAAAAAGCCCTTTAGGCGGACGTCGCGGACCATTTCCAGCTCGTTGATGAAGACGCCGACCAGTTCGGTCACCGCTTCGGTGCCGTCGCGGTAGAGCGCGTTTTGCGGGCCCGGATTGGCCCAAAGTGCGGCAAAACCGTCGGGCTTGTTCCAGGCGTCGTTGACCTCGGCGGCAATCGTTTCGATGTTGCCAGCGACGGCCGCGCCGTAAGCACAGCGATAGGGATCGTCCTTACCGGCGAGCCGCTCGGCGCTATCGCCGTAAAGCACGAACTCCAGCGCGCCGAGCCCTTGCATGGCGACGCTCTTTGTCGCCAGCTGGACTGGATCGGCGGCGGTGCGATCTTTATTGGCCAGCGCCGCCTGGACCTGCCTCAGGCCGATGCTCTTGCGGTCCGGCCAGAACAGCATGCGCTCCAGCCGGTTGTTCTGCGTGATCGGTCCGATGCGGATGATCTCGACGACCGACCAGGCATCCACGGTGCCGGAGAATTCGGCGCGCGCCGCATCGAGATGGTCCTGCGAAGGCGCGTCGCAAAGCCTGCGCATCGCCTTGGTCAGGCTGTCCGCATGCTCATGCAGCCGTGCATAGGCCGGGCGGACAAAGCCGTCGATGGCCTGCTGGATCACGTCGGAGGCCTTTGCTGCTGCGGATGCCGGCAACGCGCCGGCCAGGACCAGCGGGAGAACCAGGACAAGCGCAAGACGCTTCGGCATCAGAACGACTCCAGGAATTTGATCAGTGCGTCGCGATCGGCCGCATCGGCGGCGGCAAAGCGGTCGCGCGCCTTCTGCCCCTCGCCGCCATGCCACAGGATCGCCTCGGCCAGGGTGCGCGCGCGCCCATCATGCAGGAAGAAGCTGTTGCCGTTGACAGTCTGGGTAAGACCGCTGCCCCACAGCGGCGGCGTGCGCCATTCGCTGCCGGTAGCCTCGCCCACCGCTTGCCCATCGGCGAGACCTGGCCCCATGTCATGCAGCAGAAAATCGGAATAGGGCCAGATAAGCTGGAAGGCCTGCGCCTTGTTGGGCGTGCCGCGGCGGGTGACGAATTTCGGCGTATGGCAGGAAATGCAGCCCATGTCGTAGAACAGCTTCTTGCCGGCCAGCACATCGGGCTCGTCGAGATCGCGCCGCGCCGGCACGGCGAGATTTTGCGAATAGAAGGTGACGAGGTCCATGACCGGCGGCGGCGCCTCGACCGGGCCGAGGCGCTCCTGCACGCCGTTGGGCATGGCAAGGCAGGTCTTTTCGGCCGCGGTGCAATCGCCCCAGTGGTTTGGCACTTCCAGCGTCGAAATGCCGATGTCACCGGCGAATGCGTCCGCCGCTTGCTGGCGGATCGACGGCGTCTGCGCCTTCCAGCCGAAGCGGCCGAGTGTCAGTTCGCCGCTCTGGCGATCGCGCACGATGTTGGGCTTGCCGGAGATGCCGTCACTGTTCCGATCGTCCGGATCGGCATGGGCGAGAATGTCCGCCGGTGCGATCTGCTCGACCAGGCCGAGGCCGATCATCGGCGGCGTCATGCGCGGCGAAAGCGTCGTGTGTGGATCGAGCGGCCCGTTGGCAAGATCATCGACCGAATAGCTCGGCTTGCGCAGCCAAACCACGGTACCGTCCGGCAGCGTGACTTTCTGCTCCTGATAGTCGACACGCATCCGGCCTTCGCCCCGAAGACCCGGCACGGCCAAGTCCTGCAATTGCGAGCCGTAGACCGGATCGGGGAAGTTGAGCACCTTGCGGGCGGCCAGCGCTGCTTTCTCCTCACCGGTGCTCGCCTGCCGCGCCAGCCGCAGGAACATCGAGGTGGTACCGCTGTCGCCTTCCGGCGGACGACCGCGACCGTCCTTCAGATGGCAATTCTGGCAGGCCCGCTCGTTGAACAGCGGCCCAAGCCCGTCCGACGCCTGCGTCGACGAGGGCGACGAAACCCAGTTCTTGCGGAAAAGGGCATTGCCGAGCTTGAAGGTGCCCTCTTCCTCGAAGGTGATATTGGTCGAGGATTGCGAGAAAGCGTCCTTGTTGGCGACTTTGCGCGACGTGCCGGCGCCGCCCTGCATCGGCTCGAACTGCTCGGGCTTGGAAAAATCCTTAGTCGGCCTGGTGATGGCGATGACGCGCGCCAGATCCTTCGGCGTCAGATCGGTACGGCTGGTGGCGAGGCCCGCTGGTTCGGACGCGCCGGCCAGCGCCGAGGCTGTCAGCGCGACCACCATGGCAAGCGAAAGCCCGCGAAGCCAACTGTATCGCGGGTTTTGCTGGGACGGCAGGCCGCAACCCTCGGCCCGCCGCAAGCGGCGCAAGAAACCTAAGGGGCGCCGCATTCCCGCATGTCCCTAATCCGCCTCGTCGGCCGATGCGGCGTTGAGCTGGCCATATTTTTCCTCGCCGATCGAGGCGAGCAGGTCGAGTTGCGTCTCGAGGAAGTCGATGTGGCCTTCCTCGTCGGACAGCAGATCCTCGAACAGCTTCATCGTCACGTAGTCGCCTGCTTCTTCGCAAATCTCGCGCGAACGCTTGTAGCCGGTGCGCGCGTCATATTCGCCGGCGAGATCGGATTCGAGCACTTCCTTGACATTCTGGCCGATGCGCAGCGGCGCTACCGACTGCAGGTTCGGATGACCTTCAAGGAAGATGATGCGGGCCACGAGCCGGTCGGCATGGTGCATCTCCTCGATCGATTCCGCGCGTTCCTTCTTCGCCAGCTTGGCGTAGCCCCAGTCTTCCAGCAGCCGGAAATGCACCCAGTACTGATTGACCGCTCCAAGTTCCAGAAATAGAGCCTCGTTAAGCCGCTCTATAATCTGTTGTTCGCCTTTCATGGGTTCTGCTCCCGTATTGGACGCGCAGGCCTCTGACGCGATCCAGGTGTGAAACGACATCCACGCCGCTCGCCTCCGAGCGGGCGTGGTAATTTTCGGTTACCCGAATGATCGTTTCGACCACATTTGGGAAGCAGCCGCAACAGCGACCACGCTTCTGCATGGCATGATAGATCTTCGCCGGCACGATAAGTTGCCAGGGATCCTGATCCAGCAGCCCGACGATCGTCTGCTCAATCTCCTTCTCGGTGATGATGTTGCAATGGCAGATCAGCATTATTTGCTCTGTATGGCTGACGGCGCGTGCTCGGCGCCGTTTGGCTTATTTTCTCAATCGAACGGAAAACCGATTTCCACTTTTCTTTACGCGGACCTTCGATTCGGGATCGTGCTCGAGGCTCTTGACGCCTTACTGGAACACCTTGTCTGGCGCATCGAGGCTATCCGAACCCTCGAAGGCGATGGCATTGAGTTTCAGGGTGCCGACGGCGCGTTCGATCGACTTGGTCTGGTCGACCAGCGCGTCGATCGCCGCCTGGACGGTGGCGTTGCCTTCCGTGTTGCCTTCGCCGATCTGCTGGTCATAGGCCTCGCCGCCAAGCGCCCGCGCCTTGATGGCTTCCATCTTGGCGACGGTGACATCCAGCTTGTCCGCCAGTTCCTTGTCGATCGCCGGATCGGCCTCCTTGACCATGTCGGATACCGAGGGGCCTTCGACGACGGTGCCGTCGAGACGCGTATAGCTGCCACGGTAGGCGGTGCGAATGCCGACGGCATCGTAGAGATGGGAGTCGTAGGTATTGTCGGAGAAGCAGTCATGCTCCTCTTCCGGATCGTGCAGCAGCAGGCCGAGCTTCATGCGCTCGCCGGCGAGTTCGCCATAGGACAGCGAGCCCATACCGGTGAGGATGGTCGAGATGCCTGCTTTCGGCTCGCCATCGACAAGATTCTTGCGGGCGGCGCCGCCATCCTTCCACTCGTTGACCATGGCCTGCAGATCGGAAACCAGAAGGTCGCTGGCCGACTTCAGGTACTGCGCGCGCCGATCGCAATTGCCGCCGGTGCAGTTGGCAACGTCGTAGTCCGTGTAGGGCCGTTCGCCGGAGCCCGGACCGGTGCCGTGCAAGTCCTGGCCCCACAGCAGGAATTCGATGGCGTGATAGCCGGTCGCCACATTGGCCTCGATGCCGCCGGCTTCCTGCAACGTGCCGGAGAGGAACTCGGGAGTAAGATTGGTGGCGTCGATCTTCTTGCCGTCGACCTCGATCGACTTGTTGGCGATCACATTGGCGGTGTAGAGCGCATTCGCATCCGACTCGGTGCCATAGCCGGCGGCGACATAGTCGATCAGGCCTTCGTCCAGCGGCCAGGCGTTCACCTTGCCTTCCCAGTCGTCGACGATGGCGTTGCCGAAGCGGTAGACTTCGGTCTGCTGATAGGGAACACGCGACTCCTTCCAGGCCTCGCGGGCGGCAGTCAGCGTTTCCACCGAAGGCTTGGCAAGCAGCGCGTCGACGGCCTTGTCGAGCGCCTGCGCCGTGGTCAGCGAATCCTCATACTTGGCGAGCGCAATGTCGGAATAGGTCTTGATGACAGCCTTGGCATCGGTTTCCGCCTTGGCCGGCAGTACGAATATCGCCGCCGTCAATGCCACCGTGGCGCCGATCGCGGCGAACCTGCCATATCGTGCCGTGATCATCGCTCTCATGATTGTCATCTCCTCGGAATTCAGTGAAATGCCGGCGCCAAAGGTGCGTCGGCAGGCAATCGGCACCAAGGCAGGTCCATGCCATTGGCCGAGAAACAGGCCGCGGCATAGCGCGGTTTGCGGAAGAAAGACATCGAAATGCCTCCAATCGAAAGGGTTCAAGGCCCAGACATCAAAGGGATGCGCTTGACACGCAAGCATCCATAAAGCGATGAAGGCGGCGGAAGTCAACCAATTTCAGAGAGAAAAGCCAATCGAAACAACAGTTTAGAATTATTCTAAACTGGAAGTGTCAACTTTAGCCGCATTTTACCTTCTCGTCATTAACAGCACTATTGATGGACCGCCATTCCGGGTGCGACCCGCAAAGGTGGTCTTGCGGCGGGGTCAGACAATTGCCACTTGGCGAGAGGTCCTAGACTTGGACGAAGAATTGGGGATGAGGAAATTGGGGCTGCGATGAAAAACGGTGTGGTCATTGTCGGTGCGGGTCATGCGGGCGTGCAAGCGGCCGCCAGCCTGCGCGAGGACGGTTACGACGGACCCGTGATCCTCGTCGGCGACGAGAACGAACTGCCCTATCACAAGCCGCCGCTGTCGAAGACCTTCATCAAGGATCAAGAGGCCAAACCGCAGCCGCTGCGCGGCGAGGCCTTTTATACCGGCAGTACCATCGACTACCGGCCGGGCATCAGGGTCGACCGCATCGATGCCGGCGGACGCAGGCTGGAGCTATCAGGTGGCGGCGTGCTGCCTTTCGACCGACTGATCCTGGCGACCGGTTCGCGGCCGCGCATCCTGCCGCTGCCGGGTTCGGAGCTTTCAGGCGTGGTGTCGTTGCGCTCGCTCGCCGACGCGCGGCTGATCCGCGCGTTGAGCGCGCAGAGCGAGGATGTCGTCATCCTCGGCGGCGGCTTCATCGGACTGGAGATCGCCGCGACGCTCAAAGCAGCCGGCCGCAAGGTCACCGTGGTCGAGGCGGTCGACCGGCTGCTCGGCCGGGCGGTAGCGCCGGTCATCGCGAGGCACGTGCGGCAACGGCTGGAAGCGACCGGTGTGCGCATCCTCACCGGCACCACGATTGCGCGACTCGAAGGCGAGAACGGCCATGTCTCGGCCGCGATCACCACATCCGGCGAGCGCCTGCCGGCGCAGATGATCATCACCGGCATCGGCGTCGTGCCGAATGTCGAACTGGCCGAGGCCGCAGGCATCGCTATCGCCAACGGCATCCGCGTCGACCAGCAGATGCGCACGTCGGTGCCCGAAATCCTCGCCATCGGCGATGCCGCCTCCTACCGGCACTGGCTCACCGGCGGCGACGTGCGGCTGGAATCGGTGCAGAATGCGACCGACCAGGCGCGTCTTGCCGCGCGCACCATCGTCGGCCATGCGGACGCCTTTGCGGCGGTGCCATGGTTCTGGTCCGATATCGGCGACATGAAGCTGCAGATGGTCGGCCTGATTTCGGGCGGCGACAGCCATGTCGTGCTGGGCGACGTCAACGAGAACAGATTCTCCATTTATCACTATGCTGGAAATCGGCTGCTCGGCATCGAATCGGTCAACCGGCCGGGCGACCATATGCTTGGCCGCAAGATGCTCGGCGCCGGCTTCTCGCCGACGCCGCAGACCGTTGCGACGGGGCCGGACGGACTGAAGGCGGCGCTCGCCGCCTTCCAGCAGGTAGAGCCTGTCCGCGCCGCTGAATAGGATATGTTGTTATTTAGGTGATGCCGGCCTGCGAACGGTGGTTTCCTACGCTGATCCTTCCCTTCTCCCCTTGTGGGAGAAGGTGGCCGAGCGAAGCTCGGTCGGATGAGGGGTGTTCCAGTTTGGCATCGACTGCACTCCGTCCAACACCCCTCTTCCGTCTCGGCGCTCCGCGCCGATCCACCTTCTCCCACAAGGGGAGAAGGTGCAGCCGCATCCGCTCAGGCGGCGCGGACCTCGCGGATCGAGCTTTCCAGGATGTCGAGCGCTTCGTTCATGACGCCGTCCTGGATGGTGATCGGCGCCAGGAAACGGATGACGTTGCCGTAGACGCCGCAGGTGAGCAGGATCAGGCCCTTGTCGAGCGCCTTCAGCCGGACCGCATTGGCGATCTCGGCCGACGGCTGGCCCTTCTTCACGTCGTTGAACTCGACAGCGTTCATGAAGCCGGGGCCTCTGATATCGACGATCTCCGGCGTGTCGTCGCGGATCGATTGCAGCCGCTGCTTCAGCCGGTTGCCCAGCGTGTTGGCGCGGTCGCAGAGCTTTTCCTCTTCGATCACGTCGAGCACGGCATGCGCCGCGGCAACGCCGATCGGGCTGCCGCCATAGGTACCGCCGAGCCCGCCTGGGTTCGGCGCATCCATCATCTCGGCGCGGCCGGTGACCGCCGCCAGCGGGAAGCCGCCGGCCAGGCTCTTGGCCATGGTGGTGATGTCGGGCGCCACCTCGTGATGATCCATGGCGAACATCTTTCCGGTGCGGGCAAAACCGGTCTGCACCTCGTCGGCGATCAACAGCATGCCGTGCTGGTCGCAGATCTTGCGCAGCGCCGTCATGAACTCGCGCGGCGCCTCGTAGAAGCCGCCCTCGCCCTGTACCGGCTCGACGATGATGGCAGCGACGCGGGCCGGATCGACATCGGCCTTGAACAGCCGGTCGAGCGCGGCCAGCGAATCGGCGACCGAGATCCCGTGCAGCGCCACCGGGAACGGCGCGTGGAAGACATCGGCCGGCATGGCGCCGAAACCGACCTTGTAGGGCACGACCTTGCCGGTCAGCGCCATACCCATGAAGGTGCGGCCGTGGAAGCCGCCGGCAAAGGCGATGACCGCCGGCCGGCCGGTGGCGTTACGGGCGATCTTGATGGCGTTCTCCACCGCCTCGGCGCCGGTGGTGACGAAGATCGTCTTCTTGTCAAACTTGCCCGGCAGCATGCCGTTCAGCCGTTCGGCCAGCCTGACATAGCTCTCATAGGGAACCACCTGGTGGCAGGTGTGGGTGAAGCGGTCGAGCTGCGCCTTGACCGCTTCTATCACCTTGGGATGTCGATGGCCGGTGTTGACGACCGCGATGCCGGACGAGAAGTCGATGTAGCGGCGGCCTTCGACACCCCAGATTTCCGAATTCTCGGCGCGGTCGGCATAGATCTGCGTGGTCATGCCGACGCCGCGCGAGATCGACTGGTTCTTGCGTTCGGAAATGGCTGAATTCTTCATGATGTCCCTCGCCGGGCCGGCGCCCGTTCTCGTTGATGGTGGCTCAGATGTCTTCTGGCGTTATTTCATGTATTCCTCAAGTTGGCACCAGCACCGGGTCATTGGGCCTGCCGTCACCATCGGGCAAGTGCAAAGTTTGAGCCGCTCAAGCCGTCCGCACGAACCCATCGCTGGCCCTCAGCAGGTTGCGCGTGTAATCCTCGGTCACGCGGCGCTCGACGAGGTCGTCCGCTGTGAGGTGCTCGACCGCCTCGCCGTTCTGCATCACCATTAGCCGCTCGCACATATGGGTGATGATGGCGAGGTCGTGGCTCACCATCAGGAAGGTCAGCTTGCGCCGCCGCCGGATCTCCTCCAGCAGGTTGAGCACTTCCGCCTGCACCGAAGCGTCGAGCGCCGAGGTCGGCTCGTCAAGCAGCAGGATTGACGGTTCGAGGATCAAGGCGCGGGCGATTGCCACGCGCTGGCGCTGGCCGCCCGACAATTGATGCGAATAGCGGAAGCGGAAGCCGGTGCCGAGCCCGACTTCGTCCAGCGCCCGCTGGATGCGCTTTTCGCCATCGGCAAAGCCGTGGATGGCGAGCGGCTCCTGCAGCAGGCGATCGACGGTCTGGCGAGGATGCAGCGAGCCGTAAGGGTCCTGGAAGACCATCTGCACTTCGCGATAAAAAGCCTTGTCGCGGCGCGCGCCGAGCCTCTTGCCGTTGACGGCGATGGTGCCCGAAGCGGCCGGAGCGAGGCCGGCTATTGCTCTGAGCAGCGTCGATTTGCCGGAGCCGGATTCGCCGACCAGGCCGAAGGATTCGCCGGATTGCACCTCGAGGCTGACGCCCTTCAGCGCACGAAACCGGTCGAAGACCACCTCCAGCCTGTCGACGGAGAGCGCCGGCGTCATGCCGCCCACTCCGGCTTGCGGTCGAGCACCGGCAGCGGGTGACGGTCGGCGCCGATCTTGGGCATGCAGTTGAGCAGGCCGCGCGTATAGGGATGTTGGGCGCGGCCGAGTTCCGACGCTGTCAGTTGCTCGACCACCTTGCCGGCATACATGACAATCACCCGGTCGCAGAATGACGAGACCAGGCGCAGGTCGTGCGAGATGAAGATCAGCCCCATGCCGCGCTCCCTGACCAGCCTGTCGAGAATGCCGAGCACGTCGAGCTGCACGGTGACGTCGAGCGCCGAAGTCGGCTCGTCGGCAATCATCATTTCCGGCCCGGCGATCAGCATCATGGCGATCATGGCGCGCTGGCCCATGCCGCCCGAAACCTCGTGCGGATGCAGGTCGAAGACACGAGCCGGATCGCGGATCTGCACCGCCTCCAGCATGGCGAGCGCGCGGTCGCGGGCTTCGGCCTTGTCGACCTTCTCATGCGTGCGCAGGGTCTCGACGATCTGGCGGCCGATGCTCATCACCGGGTCGAGCGAGTACTTCGGATCCTGCAGGATCATGGCGATGCGCTTGCCGCGCAGCGCCCGGCGATCGCGGGGCGGGGCCGCGAGCAGATCGATGCCGTCGAAGGCGAGTTTGTTGGCAGTGACCTCGGCCTGCGGCGGGGTCAGGCCCATGATGGCGCGGCCGGTCTGCGACTTGCCGGAACCGCTCTCGCCGACGATGCCGAGCCGTTCGCGGCCAAGCGAAAAGGAGACGCCGCGCACCGCCTCGATCAGGCCGGTACGCGTCGGAAAGGTGACGCGCAGATCGTCGACCTCCAGCAGGGTGCTCATTGGGTCGCCGCTCATTGGCCGCCGCTCATTGATCGCCGCTCATTGGTCACCACTCCGGGGGTCGAGCGCGTCGCGCAAGCCGTCACCGAGCAGGTTGAAGCCGAGGCTAACGATGAGGATGGCAAAACCCGGTGCACCGGCCACCCACCACTGGTCGAGCACGAAGCGGCGGCCCGACGCGATCATCGCGCCCCATTCCGGCAATGGCGGTTGCGCGCCGAGGCCGAGGAAGCCGAGGCCGGCCGCGGTCAGGATGATACCGGCCATGTCGAGCGTCACCCTGATGATGAGCGAGGAGATGCAGAGCGGCATGATGTGGCGAAGCACGATGCGGAACGGCGAAGCACCCATCAGCTGCACCGCCTTGATGTAATCCGAATTGCGCACCGTCAGCGTTTCGGCGCGCGCGATGCGGGCGTAGGGCGGCCATGAGGTGACGGCGATGGCGAGCACCGCATTCTCGATGCCGGGGCCAAGTGCCGCGACGAAGGCCAGCGCCAGGATCAGTTTCGGAAACGCCAGAAAGATGTCGGTGATGCGCATCAGGACCGCATCGATCCAGCCGCCGGCATAGCCGGCGACCGTGCCGACCAGCAGGCCGATAGGGGCGGCGATGATGGCGACGAGAATGACGACGTAGAGCGTCCATCGCGAACCGAAGATGATGCGCGAAAGAATGTCGCGACCGAGGTCGTCGGTACCGAACCAATGCTCGGCGCTCGGTGCCAGCAGGCGCGAACCCTTGAGATCGCCGAATGTCGGCGAATAGGGCGCCAGCACATCGGCAAATGCTGCGACGATCAGCAGGGCAAGGATAATGAGCAGACCGATGAATGCCAGCCGATTAGCGGAAAAGCGCCGCCACGCCACATAGGCGCGGCCAAGCCTTGCCTGCATGCGCGACGCCGGCCGCTCGCTGAGCAACCAGTCGCGACGGCTTTGTATCGCTTCTGCAGTCATCTCACTTTGGTCCTCGGATCGAGCACCCGGTAGAGCAGGTCGGACAGAAGGTTGATGCCGATGAAGACCGAGCCGATGACGATGGTGCCGCCGAGCACGGCGTTCATGTCGGCATTCTGCAGGGAATTGGTGATGTAGAGACCGATGCCGGGCCAGGAGAACACCGTTTCAGTCAGCACCGAGCCTTCGAGCAGGCCGGCATAGGAAAGCGCAATCACGGTGACCATCGGCACCGCTGCGTTGCGCAGCGCGTGGCCCCAGATGATGCGCGTTTCCGACAGGCCCTTGGCGCGCGCCGCCACAATATACTCCTGTGCAAGCTCGTTCAGCATGAACGACCGCGTCATGCGGCTGATATAGGCGAGCGAGAAATAGCCAAGCAGCGAGGCCGGCAGAATGATGTGGCGGAAGGCATCACCAAATACATCCCACTGTCGCTGCCACAGCGCATCCAAGAGATAAAAGCCGGTGATCGGCGTGAAGGTATATTCATAAACGATGTCGAGGCGGCCGGGAAAAGCCACCCATTGCAGCCTGGCGTAGAACAGCACAAGCGCCAGCAGTCCCAGCCAGAAGATCGGCACGGAGTAGCCGACCAGGCCGATAATGCGGACGATCTGGTCGATGATGCTGCCGCGCCGGACCGCAGCCAGCACGCCGAGCGGCACACCGAGGAATGCACCGATCAGCGTCCCCAGCGTCGCCAGTTCGATCGTCGCGGGAAAGGCGCGGCGGATGTCGGTCATGACAGGATTGGTGGTCAGCACCGACGTGCCGAAATTACCGTTCAGGGCATTCTTCACATAGATGTAGAACTGCTCGATCAGCGGCAGGTCGAGACCCATCTCGCGGCGGGTGCGCTCGACGACATTGGCCGGCGCCCGGTCGCCGAGCACCGCCAGCACCGGGTCGATCGGGATGACCCGCCCGATGAAGAAGGTCACCGCGAGAAGACCGAGATAGGTGGTTATCGCGATGACCAGGAAGCGGGCGATCGCCGACGCGACAGCGACAGCACGGGCGCTGCCGCGCCCTGCCGTCGCTTCGCTTTCAACAGTGCTCATGCGGCAAGTCCGCCGATATCACTCCTTGGAGATCTGGCCGACGAAGTTGGTGTCGAAGCTCGGGCCGAGCGCAAAGCCTTTGAGGTTCTTGCGCAGGCCGGCCACTTCCAGCTGCTGGTGGATGATGATGAAAGGACTGGTTTCGAGGACCTTCTTCTGCAGATCCTGGTACATTGCGGCGCGCTTGGCCGCATCCTTCTCGAGCAGAGCCGCCTCAGTTTCTTTGTTCAATTCCGGGATGTCCCAGGCGTTGCGCCAGGCCAGGGTCTTGGTCTTGCCTTCATCCGAATTGTCCGGGTTGCTGGCGAAGGTCTGGGCATTGGAGTTCGGATCGAAATAATCCTGGCCCCACTGGCCGATATAGATGTCGTGGTTACGGGCGCGGTATTTGGTCAGCGTCTGCTTGCCGTCGCCGGGAATGATCTCCAGCTTGATGCCGGCCTGTCCCAGCGTCTGCTGAAACGATTCCGCCATGCCGGTCACTGGCTGGGTGCTGCGTACGTCCATGGTAACGCTGAAGCCGTCGGCGAGGCCGGCCTTGGCGAGCAGTTCCTTGGCTTTGGCGACGTCGAACGTGAACGGATTCTCGTCCAGCTCGCCGAGCACGCCTTTCGGCAGGAAGGTCTGGTGAATCTCGCCGATGCCCTTGAGGATGGTCGAGCTTAAGGCATCGTAGTCGACGAGATATTTGAAGGCCTGGCGAACCTCAGGCTTGGCGAGGTTCGGGTTCTTCTGGTTAAGGCTGATGTAAAAGACCGTGCCCTTCGGTGCGCTGGTGGTGGTGAGATCGGCGTTCTTGGCGATGGCGTCGAGGTCGTTCGGCTCGAGATTGCGGGCAACGTCGATGTCGCCGGCCTCGAGCGCCAGGCGCTGACCCGAGCTTTCCTTCATGTTGCGATAGATGACGCGGGCAAGCTTGGCCTTTTCGCCGTGATAATTGTCGTTGCGCTCCATCACGACGACCTCATTGGCCCGCCATTCGCGCAACTTGAAGGCGCCGGAGCCGGCATAGCCGGTCTTCAGCCAGGCGTTGCCGAAATCGTTGTCGTATTTGTAATCGTCGCTGGGCGTCACCGCCGCGACATGCTCCTTGACCAGCTTGGCGTCGACGACCGAGGCGACGGTTGCCGACAGACAGTTCAAGACGAAGCTCGGCGCATAGCCCTTGTCGACGGTGAACTGGAACGTCGTGTCATCGATGGCCTTCGCCTTCTCAGTGACGTTGTCGCCGTTGATGCCGAACTGCCCGATGATAAAGGCCGGGCTCTTGTCGAGCTTGATGGCGCGCTCGAACGAATAGGCGACGTCCGCCGCCGTGATCGGGTTGCCCGAGGCAAATTTCAGGCCGGGCTTGAGCTTGAAAGTGTAGGTCAGGCCGTCGTCGGAGACGCTCCAGCTTTCGGCGAGATCGCCCTTGACCTTGGAGGTATCGCTGAGATCGAGGCGGACAAGAAGATCGTAGGTGTTGCCTGTGACCTCGGCGGTCGACAGCTCGAACGCCTCGCCCGGATCCATGGAGATGATGTCGTCGATGGCGAAACCCTCGACCAGCGTGTCGGCGGGCGTGACCGCAAAGGCCGGCGCGCCGGCCAGAAACAGCGCTGACATGGCTGCGCCCGCGAGCAAGAAACGGGAGCGTAGAGCAAACTTTTCCATCATCATTTTGATTGTTCCCTGTTTTGCTGACCTGAGTTCCCGGCCCAGGCTTGTGGCGTTCTCTTGCCAAATCAACGGTGATCCCTGAACCGGTTTCTTGGCAACTTTTATCCAGTTCCGCCTCACCATATCCGGCGGTTTCAAGCGCGGCAACGAGGATTTGCATAGCTGTTGGTTGGACCAGATCAGCCAGACACCACCGCCGGGAACGACACCCCGGAGATGAGCTATTTCAATGCGGTGACCAGGTCGGCATCGGGAAAACAGGTGGCGGCTCGACTGTTCCTGGCCTGCCACTTGCCGATCGAGCGGCGGGTCTTGAAGCCGGGCAGGCCGTCGGCACTGCCGACATCATAGCCCTCGGCCTCCAGGGCCCGCTGCAGGGTGGCGATGTCCGACCTGTGGAGCCCGCCGACCGCGCCCCAGCGCCCTGAAAAATTGCTGTCGCCATGGGCGATGCGGTCGGCGCCGTGGCCGATGAACAGGGCATACAGATCGCTGGTGTTGTATTGCTTCAGCACGTAGAAATTGGGCGTGACGATGAAGGCCGGACCGCTGCGCCCAGCCGGCATCAAAAGAAAGCCTTCGGCCTTCAACTCGCGCGCCGGAAACGGTCCTGCCGCGACGCGCTTGATGCCCATATCAGCCCACTCGGAAATCCTCTTGCCCTGGTCCGGACCTTCGAGCGAGCAGGAGACCGCTTCCGGAACCGTCACCTCGAAGCCCCAACCGCGGCCTTTTAACCAACCATAATGGACGAGATAGTTGGCGATTGAAGCCAGCGTGTCCGGCACCGAATTCCAGATGTCGACGCGACCGTCGCCATCGAAATCGACGGCATGGTTCAGGAGCGAAGTCGGCATGAACTGCGGCTGGCCGAGAGCGCCTGCCCAGGACGATTTCATCGCGCCGACCGGGGCCAGCCCACGCTCGACGATCTCGAGTGCTGCCATAAGCTCGGTGCGAAAGAAGTCCTTTCTGGTCGCCATGAACGCTTTGGTGCCCAGCACTTCGAAAGCGTCGTAAGGCATTTTCGCCGCGCCGAAGCCGCTCTCGCGGCCCCAGATCGCCAGCAGCACCTCGCCCGGCACGCCGTAACGCTTCTCGATCGCGGCAATGGTCCTGGCATTGGCCGCCTTGCGCGTGCGGCCACCGGCGGTCACGGCGCGAACCGTCTTTTCGGCGAAATAGGCGCCGGGCGAACCGAACTCCGCCTGATGCTGCTTCTGCGGCGTCGTCGCCTTTTTGCCCGGCATAACCAGGTCGGGCAGTTTGAGGTTCGGTTTGATGCCGTCGAAGGCGGCCTCGAAGGTTTTTCTGGAGATGCCTTTGGCACTGGCCTCGGGCCAGAGAACGCCTTGCAGCCAGGCGCGGAACTGGTCGTCGATTTTTGCTGCGGAAGCAGGGGTGGCGAGGAAGAGGCCAAGTAGGGCTGCAAGAAAAAGAGGCACTCTGGCGAGGTTGCGTTTCTTCCAACCCCCCTCTGTCCTCCCGGACTGTCCGGCAGGACAGAGGGGGGTTGGACGGAGTGCCATCGCTTCAGGAAAACTGTCCGTCACAGATCACCCCAATTGCCTCAAAACGCCGTCCGCGAGCGCAGTGCCGCGGCCAGCGTGCCTTCGTCGAGATAGTCGAGCTCGCCGCCGACCGGGACGCCATGAGCCAGCCGGGTTACTTTGATGTCGAAGCCGGACAATTGGTCGGTGAGATAATGCGCGGTGGTCTGGCCCTCGACCGTGGCATTGACGGCAAGGATCACCTCCTTGACCTCGCCGCCGGCGACGCGGTCGACCAGCGAGCGGATGTTGAGCTGCTCGGGGCCGATGCCGTCGAGCGGCGACAGCGTTCCGCCGAGCACATGGTAGCGGACATCCATGGCGGCCGCCCGCTCCAGCGCCCACAGGTCGGCCACGTCCTCGACGACGATCAGCGTGCCGGCGTCGCGGCGCGGATCGGTGCAGATCATGCAGGGGTCGGACGTATCGACATTGCCGCAGGTCGAGCAGATGCGCACCTTGTCGACCGCCTCGCTCATGGCGGCGGCCAGCGGCGACAGCAACTGCTCCTTCTTCTTGATGAGGTGAAGTGCTGCCCGCCTGGCCGAACGGGGCCCGAGCCCTGGCACCTTGGCCAGAAGCTGGATCAGGCGTTCGATCTCGGGACCGGCGATTCGCTTCGACATCGCATTGGTTTAGACCATGATCCCGAAAAGTGGAAACCGGTTTTCGGAAAAGATCATGGTCAAACAAGAAGATAGAGTCCCATTCCGGTTTAATCGGAATGGATCAGGCTCTATGATTTTCCGCACGCTTTGGAACAGTTCTGCGGGCGAGCGATCTGCTCAACGCGTAAGGATGCTGCTGCCGTCAGTATACTTCCAGCGGCCGGCTCTGGCCGGCGATCATCGCACCGATGGCGTCGGTGTTCTCGGGTGTCGATTCAAACGACATCGTCGGCTCGGCCGGCGCCGCCGGGAATGACGTGACAGGTTGCGAACCGGCAGTGCCGCCGAAACGGGCCGCGTCCGGCTCCTGCATCGGCTCTTGCATCGCCACAAGCGTCGCCTTCTCCAGAGTAGTCTTTGCCGGTTGCGATGCGACCGCGGTCACATAGGTTGCCTTGGCGAATTTTGCCTTGGCGACCGGAGCGGCGGAGGCCACGAGCGTCACAGGCGCTGCGCGCGCCGACCCCCGCGGCGTGGACTGTGCCACCGCGACCGTCGGCTCGTCAGGCAATGGTTTCCAGTTCCGGCCGCGTTTTTCATAGAAGGCGTTGCCGCCGGCAACCATGGTGTAGTGCATGTTCTTGTAGGGGAAACGCAGGCCGGCGGTGTGAAAGAACATCGTGTTCTTCAGCTTGGCCTTGCGCTCGCCCCTGAGCACCGCCTCGGCGGCCTCCTCGACGTCGGGCATCGCCTTCGAATTCATCTGTCGTGTCATCACGCCCGGTGCGAATTGGCCGCGCTCGCCGACCACCTGGCAGATGGTGTTGCCGTGCTTGCCGGAACGCAGCCGGTTCATGACCACCGTGCCGACGGCAATCATGCCGTCACGGCTCGACCGGTTGGATTCGAAGAACATCGCGCGCTGGAGGCACTCCTTGTCCTTCAACGTGTGACGGTAGGGCCGGGATCTGGCGGCATCGGTCAGGCTGGCCACCGACAGGCTGTGCGAGGTGGTCTGACTGCAAGCGGCCAAGAACAGCGGAGAGGTGATGACGCCGAGCAGCAACGGCGTCTTCCATCGGGTCGCGATCAAAAATATCCCCTCATTCTGTCGCCAGCCCGCCCCTGGTTGCGGCAAGAATGAGACACTTTCAGGCAAAAAGATGGCTAAAGCGTTATTAAGTGCGCGGAGTTGCCGAATGGACACACCGGTGGAGCAAGCGACCGCCGGATCGCGGCACGGCACTCCATGGCCACTATAAGGGTATGGATCCTATCCTAGGATATCCGCAGGGAGCCTTCCCCAAGGCTCGAGCAATGGGTTCAATCGACCGGCATAGCTATCAACACCTTAGAACGGCAGCTTCATTCCCGGCGGTATCGGCAGTCCTGCGGTCAGTGCCTGGGTCTTTTCCTGCATCATCTGCTCGACCTTGGCCCTGGCGTCATTATGGGCGGCGAGAAGCAGATCCTCCAGAATCTCGACCTCCTCCTCCTTGAACAGAGACGGGTCGATCTTGAGCGCCTTCATCTCGAATTTGCCGGTCAGCGTCACGCTGACCAGGCCGCCGCCCGCCTGTCCGGTGGCTTCCAGCGTGGCGATCTCGTCCTGCATGGCCTGGAACTTGGCCTGCATTTCTTTCGCCTTGCCCATCAGGCCGAGAAGATCTTTCATGGCTTGGTCCTCTACGATTGATCGTGTGTCTTTTGGTTGAGCATGATCTTCTCCGAAAACCGGCTCCCACTTTTCGGGATCATGCTTCAGGTTTCGTCTTCGTCTGTCGCCGGCTCGATCGGAACATCGGCCTCCACCGCATCGGCTTCCGGTGCGTCGGGAATGCGCACGTCGATGATCTTGGCGCCGGGAAAACGCGCCAGGATGGCGGCGACGGTCGGGTCGCTCTTGGCGTCGAGGAGGGCGCTTTCGCGTTTGGTCGATTCCATCTCGGCCAGCGTCTGGCCGCCCTCTTCCTTCGACAGCGACACCAGCCAGCTGCGGCCGGTCCAGGCGCGCAATTTGGCGGTCAGGTCGTTGAGCAGCATCTTCGGCGCGTCATCGGTCAGGCTGACGTCGATGCGGCCCGGCTCGATGCGCACTAGCCGCACGCAGCGTTTCACCAACACCTTGAAGGCCATGTCGCGCTGGGCGTCGGCAAGCGCGACGATATCGGCCAGCGATTTCACCGGCACCGGCGGCGCATCCCCAACCGGCTCCGGAACGAAGGCTGCAGGCATCGGCGCGGGTTCGACCAGCCGCATGGTCTGCGCGCCACCATTGGCCGTCGGCATCCGCGTCTGCGCCACAGCGCTGGCGCCGCCATTTCCGGGACTTGCTGGGCCGGGATTTGCGACGACAGAACTTGCGGGCGTACCATTCGAGCGTGGCGCGCCGTTCGACACCGATGCTCCGGCCTCCAGCGATTTCAGCGCCTCGTCCAGTGTCGGCAGGTCGGCGGCATGCGCCAGCCGGATCAGCACCATTTCGGCGGCACTGACCGGCCGGTTGGAGGACTGCACCTCGGGAATGCCTTTCAACAGCATCTGCCATGTCCGCGACAGCACCCTCACCGACAGCGCCTTGGCGAAATCGGCGCCGCGCCGGCGCTCGTCCTCCGACAGCGACGCGTCCTCAAGGGCCGTCGGTACGAAGCGCAACCGGGTGACGAGGTGGTTGAACTCGGCCAAGTCGGTCAGCACCGCGGCCGGATCGGCGCCGGTATTGTACTGGTTGCGGAATTCGGCCAAGGCCGCCGCCACGTCACCCTTCATCACATGTTCGAACAGGTCGACAATGCGGGCGCGGTCGGCGAGCCCGAGCATGGCGCGCACCGCTTCGGCGCTGACTGCGCCGCTGCCATGGGCGATCGCCTGGTCGAGAATGGACAGCGAATCGCGCGCCGAGCCTTCGGCCGCACGGGCGATCATCGCCAGCGCGTCGTCGTCGACCGTTATGTCTTCCTTGCCGGCGATCGAGGAGAGATGCGCGACCAGCGTGCCGGCATCGATACGCCTGAGGTCGAAGCGCTGGCAACGCGACAGAACGGTGATCGGAACTTTTCTGATTTCGGTGGTGGCGAAGATGAATTTGACGTGCGGCGGCGGCTCTTCCAGCGTCTTCAGCAGGCCGTTGAAGGCCTGGGTCGAGAGCATGTGCACTTCGTCGATGATGTAGACCTTGTAGCGCGCCGACACCGGGGCGTAGCGCACGCGCTCGATGATGTCTCTGATGTCGTCGATGCCGGTATGCGAGGCGGCGTCCATCTCGATGACGTCGACATGGCGGCCTTCCATGATCGCTTGGCAATGCTCGCCCAGCACGGCAAGGTCGACCGAAGGCTGGTCGACGGTGGCGGTCTTGTAGTTGAGCGCCCGCGCCAGGATGCGCGCCGTCGTCGTCTTGCCGACACCGCGCACGCCGGTCAGCATCCACGCCTGGGCAATGCGGCCGGTGGCGAAGGCGTTGGTGAGGGTGCGGACCATCGGCTCCTGGCCGATCAGTTCGGAGAAGTTCGCAGGACGGTATTTGCGCGCCAGAACGCGATAGGCGGCGGCCTTTTCCGTTCCCGAATTTCCGGCTTCGCTCATTCGCCCGTAAAGCTCCAAGGGCCGCGCCTGCAGGCGGCCGATTCCTGCGCATAGTTTCGCCCGCAGGGCTTGGCGCCGTCAATGTCGCGGGAGAAAGGCGAAGAGGTGGGAGGCTGGAACAATGACCCGTTCCGGGCTCGTTAGGGCTGCTTCCTTCCGGACCTGACCCGGTTGGCGAGTGGACCGTCCACCACCAACCTCCCACTTTCCATATCGGCAATCCGGCGATGAAATGCAAGGGCGCAGGATCAATCAGCCGGGAGTGGCGCCGAAAGCTGAAACAAAAAACCCGCCTCAGGAGCGGGTCATTGGCGCAGATCAGCACCATAGCCCAACCCTTAGCATAACTGCCGTCACAAAGCAACGATTCGCTTGCCGCCTCTTGCGGGCCACCGGCAGCCGCTCTAGCGTTCAAAAGTCTAAAAAACACGACAAAAGTGAAGGAAACGCCGATGTTGCCGGGCCTCAAGGCCGGATTCACGCTGGATGCTCGTCTGGAGGCGGACAGCGAGCAATTGATGTGGCTCGGCCTGTGCGAGCTGCGGGTGATGAACGACCGCCGCTGGCCGTGGCTGCTTCTGGTGCCGCAGCGACCGGGCGTGGAGGAAATCCACGATTTGACGCCGCTCGACCAGGCGATGCTGACCTTCGAGACCAATATGGTGGCGCAGGCGTTGAAGAGGGTGAGCGGCTGCACCAAGATCAACAGCGGCGCCCTCGGCAACGTCGTGCGCCAGTTGCATGTCCATGTCGTTGCCCGCTCGGAAGGCGATCCCGGCTGGCCGGGCCCGGTGTGGGGGCACGGCATGCGCGAGCCCTACCAGCGCTCGGACCTTCGCCGGTTTGCGCAACAGATAAAGGCGGCGCTATAAGCCTGTCCCGTGTCCATCCTGAAGTTGAGTCTCCATGAGCTTCCGCCTGTTTGACGCGCCCTTGCGCGAGCCGAGCCAGTTCGTCGGCTTCGCCGGCAATCTGATCGACCGGCAATCGGAAAACCGAGCCGACGATTCCGTCGAAAAGGCGCTCGCCGATCCCTCGGTCAGGCTTTTGCTGATGCATGGCGGGCGGCTCTACCTGAAGCTCAGGGATGGCGGCTTCGACCCCTGGTTCGGCGCCGAGGAAAGCCAGCCGCTCCAGGTGTCGCTCGACCATGGCGTCCTGCTCGGTTTTTCCGACAGCGGTCCGGTGCTCGCCGTGCCGGCCGGACTCGACCCCGAACAACTGCCGGAGTCGATCAAGGCCATCGACTATCGCTCGGTCTATATGCAGGGGCTGATCGACGAGGCGGCGGCCGGCGCGATGGCGCAAGGAGCAGCGCTGCTCGCCTGGCATGCCAGCCACCGCTTCTGCAGCAAATGCGGCGCTGAAGCCGAAATGCGGGCCGGCGGCTACAAGCGGCTTTGCCCGGGCTGCGCCACCGAGCATTTTCCGCGCACCGACCCGGTGGCGATCATGCTGACGGCGACGCGCGAAAAATGCCTGCTGGGCCGCGGCCGGCATTTCGCGCCGGGCATGTATTCGGCGCTCGCCGGCTTCATTGAACCCGGCGAGACGATCGAGGCGGCGGTGCGCCGTGAGACGTTGGAGGAAGCCGGCATCAGACTTGGCCGCGTCGTCTACCATGCCAGCCAGCCCTGGCCGTTTCCCTATTCGCTGATGATCGGCTGCTTCGGCGAACCGCTCAACGACGACATCCAGGCCGACCTCAACGAGCTGGAAGACTGCCGCTGGTTCTTTCGCGACGAGGTGCTCTCGATGCTGGCCCGCGAGCATCCGGGCGGCCTGATCACGCCGCCGAAGGGGGCGATCGCCTACAATCTCATCCGCGTCTGGGCAGACAGCGCGTAAAACTCACAGGGGGGACAAATGATCCGTCACACAGTGGTGTTCAGGCTGAAGCACAAGGACAGCTCGGCCGAGGAGGCAAAATTCCTCGTCGACGCGAAAATACTGGCGGCGATACCGGGCGTCGAAAAGTTCGAGAAGCTGCGTCAGGTAAGCACGAAGAACGATTATCGTTTCGGCTTCTCGATGGAGTTCGCGGACCAAGCCGCCTATACAGGTTACAACGACCATCCCGACCACGTCGCCTTCGTCCGCGACCGCTGGATCCCCGAGGTCGAGGCGTTTCTCGAGATCGACTACGCGCCGCTGTCCTAAGATCAGAGTTCTGAACGAGCACGTTCGACCGAGAGCAGCCCTCATCAGCCGGTCGGTGACTTGCCAGTGAAAACCGCCAGTTGAGCGGCGAAAGCACGCTTGTAGGCCGGCCGGGCTTCGCCGCGGGCGACATAGGCGAAGAGGTTCGGATATTCGTGCAGTATACCCGACCCGCTCAACCTTAGCAGCACGTGCACCATCATCAGGTCCCCCGCGCTGAACGCACCATCGAGCCAGTCGGCATCGCCCAAGCGATCGGAAAGTTCGCCCAGCCGGTCACGGATGCGATCCTCGACCATAGGCAGGCGCTGTTCGTGCCAGGTCTCGTCGCGCTCCAGGAGCACGGCGGTTTGGCGCTCAAGGATCGGTGGCTCCACCGTGTTGAGCGCGGCAAACATCCATGAGATCGCGCGCGCCCGCGCATTCCCATCGTCTGGCAGCAGGCCACCATGGCGCTCGGCGATATGGAATACGATCGCCCCCGACTCGAACAGGGCGAGAGCGCCTTCCTCATAGGTCGGAATCTGCCCGAAAGGATGGAGTGCTCGATGCGCGGGTTCGTTCATCGCTTTGAACGAAACAAGACGAACCTTGTAGGGCTGCCCCACTTCTTCAAGCGCCCAGCGAACGCGCATGTCACGCGCCAGTCCCCGGCCGCGATCGGGCGATCGTTCAAAGGCGGTGATGGTGGGGATCATTGGAGGCTCCGGATGATTGGATGACGCCATTGTGCGTGACGTCGTCGATTGAGATCAGTTTCCTCATCTCGTCGCGTCCCTTCTTCGATTGTGGCAACCAAAGGACGAATGTCGAGCCGGAATTCCGACATCTGGGAACTGCTCGTCAATCGCGCGTGACCGCTGCAACGGAGGCGCGTAGCGCTCCGGCGAAATCGGGATGGCCATAGAGGTCGTTGTGGCCAGCCGCTATGGCGATGTGGCTGCGCAGATCACGGGCAGCCTCGCGCAGAGGTGCCGAACGTGCGGCAGGAACGATGGTGTCGTTTTCGGCGGTGATTACGGCCGTGGGCACATCGAGGTCGCGCAGGGATCCTGCCGCCTCCATGCGGTGCCGCAGCAAGAGGCGAACCGGCAGCCAGGGATAGTGGTGAGCGGCGAGTTCTCTCAGCGAATCGAATGGCGTAACCATGACGATGCCGCGCAACGGCCGGGCCGTCGCCAGATCGACCGCAACCGCAGCGCCGACGCTAAGGCCGATGGCGACGATGCCGGCTTTGGCATCGGTGGCCAGGTGGTCATGGGCGCGTCGGGCGTCCTCGAACAGGGCGGCGGCCGACGGGCTTCCGCTGCTCGGCGCATATCCGCGGTAGTGCAGCGCAGTGATCTGATGTTCGGGAAATAGCTGGTGCAGCATCAGGGCAAGTGCGTCGGCATTCCAGGCATTGCCGGCGAATCCCAGCAGGAGCGGGCGCGGCGCGGCCGGCGTCTGCCTTGCCGGCAGGCGGACCAGAACGACGCGCTCGCCGTCCTCCGTCGCCAGTTCGACATGGCGGGCCCCGGCCGGCAGATCGGGTCCGAACGCCGCAAGGCCGGCCGGAAAGATCAGCCAGGACTGAAGTACATACACCACGGTGACAACGGCCGCATACAATCCAGCGACTGCGAGCGTCAGTTTCAGAAGCCACATCGCAGGAATGTCGCCCGGCGCTCGTCACCTGGCAAGGCGTCACGTCGGGGTGCCGCGGAGCTCTCGATGAATGCTGTTGGTCAAAGCCTAACGCTTGGTACCCGATGCGAGTCGCCTCTTCCGACCTCTTGCGGAAGTTCGGTCGCCCTCAGCCGAACTCACGCCCATGACCCGATGCGGACCTTCTTGCCCGATACGAGGAAGGTCTGGAAAATGTGGGAATGCGTCATTCCTCCCGGTTACCGCCTGGCAGCGTCGCACCCATCCAACACCATCCCAAATTTATCAAGTATCGCCCGCGCCGTCGGAACGGCTCACACCGGAACTCAGCCCCGGGCGGATGTTCTGGTTATGGTGGAAGACGTTGTCGGGGTCGTACGAGGACTTCACGTCAGCCAGCCGGTCAAAGACGGAGTCGCCGTACGCCTCGCGGACCCGGCCCGGGTCTTCGTCGCCACCGAGGAAATTGACGTAGACGCCTTCGCGGAAGCGGCCAAGGGCGGCGAGGAACCCCCTCGTCCAGTCCGTCTCTCGGTCGCTGAAGTCCTCGCCGGGCCGCCACGCAGCGTGGACGATGATCGCGTGCGACGCTTGCCGGTTCCCGAACGCCGTCGCGCCCTCGGCCACTCGGCTCACCGCCCCCTTCAGATGGAACATCGCCACATACGAGCGCGGCGACGAGCAGGAGAACGCGTGCCCGGCAATCACGTCGATGAGGTCGTCGCGGAGTGCGGGGAGGTGGGTGGCCTTCCAGTAGTAGTTCCAACCGTGGATGACGGTCGAGTCGAGCGCGCTCTGAAATACCACGTACGGCTTGGGCCTGGCCAGATCGAGGAGGGGAGTCCGAAATGCGCGGAGCGGGCGGAGCGCCTTGTCACCGTCCTCGATCGGCCCGGCGTAGCACGCGCCCACCATCACCACCGGGCGCCAGTGCAGTTCCTCGGGGATGACCGATAGAGGCGGCACGGTGCAGAATTTTACGACCGTGCCGAGCTCGTCGGGAGCGTCGCGGATGAAGTCGCGGTAGAAACGGAGGACCTCCCCGGCGTCGCTCGTGTTCCAGAGGATGGGCCCGGCCAGAACGGTGGGCCCGACGGGGTGGAGGCGGAACTCGAACGAGGTGACCACGCCGAAGTTGCCGCCGCCGCCGCGCAACGCCCAGAACAGGTCGGGGTGCTCGTCCTCCGACGCCCGCAGCCGCTCGCCGTCGGCCGTCACGACGTCGGCGGCGAGGAGGTTGTCGACCGCGAGACCATGCTTTCGCATCAGCCAGCCGATGCCACCGCCGAGGGTGAGCCCGGCGACTCCGGTATGGCTCACGATTCCACCGGTGGTGGCAAGGCCGTGCGCCTGCGTCTCGCGGTCGACGTCGCCCCACAGCGCACCGCCCTGCACCCACGCCCTGCAGCCGGCGGGATCGACCCGCACGCCACGCATCGCCGAGAGGTCGATGACGATCCCGTCGTCGCAAACGGCGGTGCCCGCCACGCCGTGGCCTCCGCCCCGTATGGCGATCTCCAGATCGTGGTCGCGAGCGAAACGCACGGCCGCGACCACGTCGGCGGTCCCGATGCATCGGGCGATCAGATGCGGGCGCCGGTCAATGGCGCCGTTCCAGATTGCACGGGCGACATCGTAGTCGGCGTGGCTGGCATTGATCAGCCGGCCTCGGAACCCGTCGATTTCCACGACGGTTGGCTGCATGCTCCCGTGATGTGCTTCTGCGTACGTTGATGTCGTCATAGGTGTCGTCATCGTGTACTCCTCTCGTCGAGAGAGGCCACATCGGACCACGGCGGGCCGCTGCCGTATAGTCAACAATCTGGACTCCACAATCGGAGGCGGATGCGCAACACTGCCGTTGTGAGGACCTCTGTCATGAGGACATACGGTCAGTACTGCCCCATCGCCCGTGGCGCCGAGATTTTCGCCGAGCGCTGGACGCCGCTGATCATCCGCAACCTGTACCTTGGGTGCGGAAACTTCAGCGAGATCCTGGAGGGCGCGCCCGGACTCTCCCGTACCCTGCTCTCAGAGCGGCTCAAGCAGCTCGAATGGGTCGGTGTCGTCGAGTCGAATCCCAAGCCCGACGGGCGCGGGCGCCACTACGCGCTCACGTCCGCGGGCCACGAGCTCTTCACGGTCTGCCAGTCGCTCGGCGAGTGGGGTGCGCATTGGCTCGAGATCGCCCCCCAGCACCTAGACCCCTTTGTGGCCCTGTGGTCGATGTGCAAGGCGCTCCGCCGGGACAGGCTCCCGGACCGACGCGTCGTCATCCGCTTCGACTTCACCGGCCGCCCACACCGGGAGCGCTATTGGCTACTTATCGAGCTCGGAGACACCGAGATCTGCAAGACTTACCCTGGCTTCGACGAGGACCTCTACATCACGGCGGAAGCCGAAGCTTTCGTCAAATGGCACGCCGGCCAGCTCAGTTGGTCCCAAGCCACCCGCGAGGACCGCATCCAGCTCGACGGCGACCTGTCGCTCGCAAAAGCCTTCCCGAGCTGGAACGCCCGCAGCATGTTCGCCCACATCATGCCGGTCTCCCGCACCACGACGAGTCATGCAGGTTGACATTCCGGATGCGGCCTCCCGATGCGGCACCGCACCGCCGGCGTGAGACGTGCCAAGGTCCGAAGACATCCAGTGTTTTGCCAATGGCTCGACGAATGCGAATGACAGGATCGGATCGACTCGAGCCATTGCCCGAAGGGCGGCTTTTGCGAAGCGTCATGAATGTCGGGAAATGGCGCTACTTGCTCCTTCCGATCGCGGAACCAACGGCAGAAACCCACCCAATGCGGGCTTACGGCTCCGGCGCTAGATTTTGACCACTAGCTAATCCGCCACCTTCCACTGCTCGCGCGATTCGCTGGCCGGGTAGACGCCAAGGATCCGCATTTCGCGCGAGAAGAAGGCAAGCTCGTCGAGTGCCAGCTTGACCAAAGGATCGTCGGGATGGCCCTCGATATCGGCATAGAACAGGGTCGCGGTGAATGCGCCGAGCTGGTAGCTCTCCAGCTTGGTCATGTTGATGCCGTTGGTGGCAAAGCCGCCCATCGCCTTGTAGAGCGCGGCCGGCACGTTGCGGACGCGGAAGATGAACGTCGTCATCATCCTGGCTTCGGCGGAAGGGCGTTGTGCCCACTGCCTGTTCTTGGTCAGCACGACGAAACGGGTGACGTTGCTGTCGGTGTCCTCGACATTCTCCTCGATGATGTCGAGCCCGTAGAGCGTCGCGGCCAGCGCCGGCGCCAAAGCCGCCATGGTGCGGTCCTTCAGCTCGGCGACCAGCTTGGCGGCGCCCGCCGTGTCGCCGGCGACCACCGGCTTCCAGCCGTTCTTGCGGATGTATTTGCGGCACTGGCCGAGCGCATGGATGTGGCTGTGCACGGTCTTGATCTCGTCGCGCCTGACGCCCGGCAAGACCATCAGCTGGAAATGGATCGGCAGGAAATATTCGCCGACGATGTGCAGCTTCGATTCCGGCAGGAGGTGGTGGATGTCGGCGACGCGCCCGGCAATCGTGTTCTCGATCGGGATCATGGCGAGGTCGGCCTTGCCGGTCTCGACCGCATTGAAGGCATCCTCGAAGGTCGGACACGGCAACGGCTCCATATCAGGGAACATGTTGCGGCAGGCAGTGTCGGAATTGGCGCCCGGCTCGCCCTGGAAGGCTATTCTGTTGGTTTTTTCAGGCATTCTCAGGTTGACCGGATGTTTCAGGTTGAAAGGAGGGTTCTGGCGCGTTCGAGATCGTCCGGCGTGTCGACGCCGAACGGCGCCGACTGCACAATCTCGGCGTCGATGCGCATGCCGGCCTCCAGCGCCCGCAACTGCTCGAGCTTCTCGCGCCGTTCCAACGGCGATGGCTTCAGCGCGACGAAGCGTTCGAGCGCTGAGCGGCGATAGGCATAGAGGCCGATGTGGTGATAGAGCGGCCCCTCGCCCCAGGGTGCCGTGGCGCGGGTGAAATAGAGCGCCCGCAGCCGTGTCTCCGACAGCGGCGATCCGACGATCTTGACGACATTCGGATTGGTCTTTTCCTCGTCGCGGACGATCTCGATGCCGAGCGTGGCGATGTCGACCGTCGCATCCTCGAAAGGCCTCAGCGCGGCATTGATGATGTCGGGATCGATGGTCGGCAGGTCGCCTTGCACATTGACGATCGTTTCGACCTTACGCCCGGGATCCAGCGTGGCCAGCGCCTCGAAGATGCGGTCGGAGCCTGATTCGTGGCCCACGCGCGTCATCACCGCCTCGAAACCGTGCGCGCGCACCGCTTCGGCCACGCTTTCGGTATCGGTGGCGACCACCACCCTGCCGAGCCCGGCTTCGGCAGCGCGACGGGCGACATGGACGATCATTGGGACGCCGGCGATTTCGGCCAGCGGCTTGCCCGGCAGGCGGGTCGAGGCCATGCGGGCCGGGATGAGAATGAGCGTGGACATCGGGTGATGAAGCGTCCGAAAAAGAGGAAGGGAAAAGTGGCAAAAGGTCTCACTGGAAGCGCCCTTATAGGTGTTGCAACGCCAGAGCAAAAGACCTAGTTTCCGCCCGATTTGACCGCCTTGTGGGGTGGTTCACGATTACCGACGGACGGAGTGGACGGATCGGTCCGCCGGAAAAGGGAGCCTGGGGCGTATGGACTCTTTCGAAATCAACAAGCTGATCGGCGGCCTGCTCGGAACCGTGTTCGTCGTCTTCTCGGTCGGCATTGTGTCCGACGCGCTGTTCGCCTCCCCCGCACCGGAAAAACCCGGCTTCGCCATCGAGGCGACCGAGGAGCCTGCCGAGGGCGGCCCGGCAGCTCCCGCTGCAGGAGCCAAGCCGATCGCCGACCTCCTGGCCAACGCCAATGTCGAGGCGGGTGCCGCCGTGTTCAAGAAGTGCCAGGCCTGCCACTCCGGCGAAAAGGGTGGGCCGAACAAGGTCGGCCCCGATCTCTGGGACCTCATCGACCGTCCCATCGCCGAGCATGGGGGCTTCGCCTATTCGGCCGGCATGAAGGATTTTTCCAAGGGCGGCGCCGAGAAGTGGACCTACGACAACCTCAATCACTTTCTCCTCTCGCCGAAGAAGCTCGTGAAGGGCACGGCGATGGGCTTCGCCGGCCTGCCGAAGGACGAGGACCGCGCCAACGTTATCGCCTATCTGCGCACGCTGTCGGACAGTCCAAAGCCGCTGCCGGCACCCGGCGCTTCGGCCGAGAATGCCGCCGCGCCCGCCGAAGGCGCGGCGCCGGCCAAACCGGCAGAGGGTGAAGCACCGGCAGCGCCTGCGCCGGCCCCTGCTGCTCCCGCTCCAGCTCCGGCGCAATAACGGAATTGTAATCGTACATTCCTTGAAAAAGCCGGGTTCAGCCCGGCTTTTTCAATGGGAAAAGCGCATGTGCGGCGACAAAGCCGGCCTGCCGCGGTTTTCATGAGCGTCAAATGATCTAGATTGTCGGCTGACACTATCGCGCAGAGGAGAAGGCATGACGGTTGGCCGAACGTTTCTCAGATCGACGCTGGTTGTGGCGGCTTTCGCCGGCGGCCTGCAGGCAGCATTCGCGGACGAATGGCGCACCACCTCGTCGCTGATCGGCGAATCCAAATACGGCAACAACTTCCAGCGCTACGACTACGTCAATCCGGACGCGCCGAAGGGCGGCACCCTAAATTCGGTGGTGCTCGGCACGTTCGACAGCTTCAATCCCTATATCATCCAGGGTTCCTTCGCCGCCGGCTTCGTCCCGTTCGGCGGCGGCCTGCTCTATGACACGCTGATGGAGCAGGCGACCGACGAAGGCAGCGTCAGCCATCCGCTGATCGCCGACGCCTACAAACATCCGGACGACTATTCCTCGGCGACCTACCGTCTCGATCCGCGGGCCAAGTGGCACGACGGCAAGCCGATCACCACCGACGACGTCATCTGGTCGTTTCAGGTGCTGAAGGCCAACAGCCCGATGTACAGCCGCTATTTCGAGAACGTCACCGATGCCGTCGCGATCTCGGACCGCGAGGTCGAGTTCCATTTCGACCAGAAGGGCAATCGGGAGCTGCCGAAGATCCTCGGCGATCTGGTGGTGCTGCCGAAGCACTGGTGGGAAGGCACCGACGCAAACGGCAAGAAGCGCGATATCACCAGGCCGACGCAGGAGCCGCCGCTCGGCTCGGCCGCCTACAAGATCGCCAGCTTCAAGCCTGGCACTGAGATCATCTGGCAGCGCGTGCCGGACTACTGGGGTGCCAAGCTGCCGGTGAAGATCGGGCGAGAGAATTTCGACAGGCAGCGTTTCAGCTACTTTCTCGACGACAATGCCTCTTGGCAGGCCTTCACCAAGGGCGGCTTTGAGGATTTTCGCGTTGAGTCGCGGGCCCAGAGATGGGCAGTCGAGTACACCTTTCCCGCCATCAAAGCGGGGGACGTCATAAAAGCGGAATATCCCACAACATCGCCGGAACCCATGCAGGCCTACGTGATGAACACGCGCCGGCCGCTCTTTCAGGACGTGCGCGTGCGCCAGGCTCTGACCTACGCCTATGATTTCGAGAGCATGAACCGAACCATCTTCTTCGGCGCCTATACGCGCACGGACAGTTATTTCGAAGGTGGCGATTTAGCCTCAAGCGGCCTGCCGCAGGGCAAGGAGCTGGAAATCCTGCAGCAATATCGCGACAAGCTGCCGCCCGAACTGTTCACCCAGGAGTTCAAGCTGCCCGTCTACACCACGCCGCAGTCGGGGCGTGAAAATCTTCGGAAGGCCTATGATCTCTTCAAGCAAGCGGGTTGGGTCAATCGCGGCGGCAAGCTCGTCAACGAAAAGACCGGCGAACCGTTCAGGATCGAATTTCTCGGCAACGACCCCGTAGACGAACGCGTCGCCGGGCCCTTGATTGACAATCTCAGACGGCTCGGCATCGATGCCACGTTGCGCATCGTTGACGACAGCCAGTACACGAACCGGACCCGCGCCTTCGATTTCGATATGCTGGCGGTTGCCGGCTTCCAGCAATCCAATTCGCCGGGTAACGAACAGCGGGATTTTTTCAGCTCCACTGCAGCCGATACATCCGGGTCACGCAATTTGGCAGGGATCAAGAACCCGATCGTCGACGCCCTCATCGACCGAGTGATCTTTGCCACCGATCGGGACGATCTCATAGCGGCCACCCACGCACTGGACCGGGTGCTGCTCTGGAACTACTACATGATCCCACAGTGGCACTTGGGAAAAATTCGTATCGCCTACTGGAACAAATTCGGCATCCCGGAAAAGCAACCGACCTATAGCGGCGTCGACCAGAATTCCTGGTGGATCGACCCGGACAAGGAAAAGGCGCTGGCGGCAAAATACAAGAGTAGCAATTGATGGCGGCGCTGCCCCGCCGCGCCCCTCTGGCCCGCCGCGACTTTCTGGCCCTGGGCGCTGCGGCCACGGCGGCAGCTTTGCTGCCCGGCCGGGCCTTCGCCGCCATCGCGACCGGTGTCAAGCTGCACGGCCTGTCGGCCTTCGGCGACCTCAAATATTCCCCAGCTTTCACGCATTTCGACTATGTCAATCCGGACGCCCCCAAGGGCGGCCAGATGAATTTCGCACCACCGAACTCCACCTTCAATCAGAGCTTCCTGACGTTCAACACGCTGAATTCCCTGGTGTTGAGGGGGGAATCGCCGCCGCGCACCGAACTTTGTTTCGATTCGCTGATGGCAAGCGCACTCGATGAGCCGGATGCGGTCTATGGCCGGCTTGCCGAGTCCGTCACCTTATCGCCGGACCGCAATGGCTTCCGCTTCAGCCTGCGACCGCAAGCGCGCTTCCACGACGGCTCGCCACTGACGGCGGAGGACGTCGCCTTCGCATTGAAGCTTTACAAGGACAAGGGCCACCCGAACCTCTCCCAGGTGTTGCGGCATATGACGGAAGCGGTCGCGGTCGATCCGGTTACCGTCGACCTCACATTCAACGGCAAACAGTCGGCGCAAAATATCCTCGCGATCGTGGCAATGCCGATCGTGTCCAAGGCCTTCTATACGGTCAACGAATTCGATGCCTCGACGATGAAACCGCCGCTCAGTTCCGGCCCATACAAAATAGGGCGCGTGGCGGCCGGGCAGACCGTCGAATATGAACGCGTCGCCGACTATTGGGGCAGGGATCTGGCCGTGAACCGCGGCCTCTATAATTTCGACCGCATCCGTATCGATTTCTACATCAATCGCCAGGCAGCGTTTGAAGCCTTGAAAAAGGGGGACACGCATTTTCGCGAGGAATTTACCTCGCGGGTATGGGCGACCGGTTACGACTTCCCGGCGCTGAAGGACGGCAGGGTCGTCAAACGCGAATTTCCGGGCGAGAAAACGCCATCCATGCAGGCTGTCGCGCTGAACCAGCGCCGTGCGCAATTCCGCGATGTGCGCGTCAGACGAGCGATTGCCAATTGCTTCGATTTCGAATGGACCAGGCGGGTTTTGTTTTACGGCGCCTACGAGCGCTCGCAATCGAACTTCGAACGGTCGGATTACAAGGCCGAGGGCCTGCCCTCGGCCGAGGAATTGGCCCTGCTGGAGCCGTTTCGAGCCGAGCTGCCGCCGGAAACGTTCGGCGAAGCGGTGATGCAGCCTGTCTCCGACGGTTCGGGCCACGACCGTAAGCTGCTGCGCGCGGCTTCGAGACTGCTTGCCGAAGCCGGCTGGAAGCGGGCCGGCAATTTCGTCGTCAATGAAAAGGGCGAGCGGCTGCGGGTGGAAATGCTGGCCGAGGACGATGGCATCGTTCGGCTTTTCTCGCCGTGGGCCGAGAACATGAAAACGATCGGCATCGACGCTTCGATCCGGCAGGTCGATTCGACGCAGTATGAACAGCGGCAGAGCAATTTCGACTTCGATTTCACCCTGCTCGCCTGGTCGATCGGGGCGACGCCGACTGCCGACGGCCTGGAGATACTCTATGATTCCCGGATGGCGCAAACGCCGGGAATGCGCAACTATTCCGGTACGGAAAGCAAGGCCATCGATGCGCTGATCGAGGCAGCCGGCAAGGCGCAAAGCCGGATTGAACTGGTCACGGCGCTCAAAGCACTCGATCGGGTCTTGCGCGCGCGGCTAGACTGGATTCCAACATATTATCTCGCGAATCACCGAGTAGCCTATTGGGACATGTTCGGCTTTCCCGAGCAGAAGCCTGATTTCGGCTTTCCGGTCGAGGCGCTGTGGTGGTTCGACAAGGACAAGGCGGCGAAGATTGGCAAAGCCTGAGATTTTCGCTCAAGCAAGGCAGAGAGCCTGATGGGCGCTTATATCCTGCGCCGCATCCTGCTGATGATCCCGACCCTGTTCGGCATCATGGCGGTGTCCTTCGCCGTCATCCAGTTCGCGCCCGGCGGGCCGGTCGAGCAGGTCATCGCCAGGCTGACCAACCAGGGCGGCAGCGATCGCCTTGGCGGTGGCGGTGGCGACGCCGGCGCCAGCAATTTCGACGTGGCCGGCGACGTCGGTTCGAAATATCGCGGCGCGCAAGGGCTCGACCCCGAATTCATCGCCAAGCTGGAGAAGCAGTTCGGCTTCGACAAGCCGCCGCTCGAGCGCTTCGGCATGATGCTGTGGAACTATATCCGGTTCGACTTCGGCGACAGCTATTTCCGTGACATCTCGGTGATCGATCTGATCCTGGAGAAGATGCCGGTGTCGATCTCGATCGGGCTGTGGATCACGCTGCTGTCCTACCTGATCTCGATCCCGCTCGGCATCCGCAAGGCAGTCAAGGACGGCTCGGCATTCGACGTATGGACCAGCGGCGTCGTCATTGTCGGCTACGCCATTCCGGGCTTCCTGTTCGGCATCCTGCTGATGGTGCTGTTTGCCGGCGGATCCTTCTACGACTGGTTTCCGCTGCGCGGCATCACCTCCGACAATTGGGACCAGCTGTCCTGGCCGGCGCGGATCGTCGACTACCTCTGGCACATGACCTTGCCGCTGACGGCGCTGGTGCTGTCGGCTTTCGCCACCACGACGCTGCTGACCAAGAATTCGTTCCTCGAGGAAATCCGCAAGCAATATGTGGTGACCGCGCGCGCCAAGGGCCTATCGGAACGGCAGGTTCTCTACGGACACGTCTTCCGCAACGCCATGCTGATCGTCGTTGCCGGCTTTCCCGGAGCCTTCATCTCGGCCTTCTTCACCGGCTCGCTGCTGATCGAGAACATCTTTTCACTCGACGGCCTCGGCCTGCTCGGTTTCAGGTCGGTGGTCGAGCGCGACTACCCGGTGGTGTTCGCCAATCTCTACATCTTCTCGCTGCTTGGCCTGATCGTCGGGCTCCTGTCCGACCTGATCTACACCTGGGTCGACCCGCGCATCGACTTCGAGCGGAGAGACGTCTGATGGCCGGGGCCGCAGCCGAAACGGCGCCGGACCGGATTGCCCGGCCCTGGCTGTCGCCGCTCAACCAGCGGCGCCTGCAGAATTTTAGGGCCAACCGGCGCGGCTATTGGTCGTTGTGGATCTTTCTCGTGCTTTTCGTGCTGTCGCTGTTTTCCGAATGGATCGCCAACGACAAGCCGGTCCTCGTTTCCTACAAGGGCGAGATCCTGTTTCCGGTCCTGGTCGCTTATCCCGAGGAGAAGTTCGGCGGCTTTTATGCGGTCACCGACTATCGTGACCCGGTCATCCAGGACGAGATCAATGCCCATGGCTGGATGATCTGGCCGCCGGTCCGCTACTCCTACCGAACCGTCAACAACGCGATCCCCGAGGCGGCGCCCACCAAGCCGTCCTGGCTCTATGACGTCAAGACACGCTGCAACCAGTATCCGCAAGGTGTCGTCGACCCCAATTGCGCCGTCGGCAACTGGAACTGGCTGGGCACCGACGACCAGGCCCGCGACGTGCTGGCGCGCGTCATCTACGGATTCAGGGTCTCGGTGCTGTTCGGCCTGATCCTTACCGCCGGCTCGGCGCTGATCGGCGTGACGGCCGGGGCATTGCAGGGCTATTTCGGCGGCTGGACCGACCTTCTGTTCCAGCGTTTCATAGAGATCTGGTCGGCGATCCCGGTGCTTTATCTCTTGCTGATCGTCGCCGCCATCCTGCCGCCCGGCTTCTTCATCCTGCTTGGACTGATGCTGCTGTTCTCCTGGGTGGCGCTGGTCGGCGTGGTGCGGGCCGAGTTTCTGCGCGCCCGCAACTTCGAATATGTCAACGCCGCCCGCGCGCTCGGCGTACCCAATGGCACCATCATGTTCCGACATCTGTTGCCAAACGCCATGGTGGCGACGCTGACCTTCCTGCCCTTTCTGCTCAGCGGCTCGATCTCGACGCTGACCTCGCTCGACTACCTTGGCTTCGGCCTGCCGCCCGGCTCGGCGTCGCTGGGCGAGCTGCTGAAGCAGGCGCAGCGCAACCTCAACGCGCCATGGCTGGGCATTTCCGGCTTCGTCGTCATCTCGCTGATGCTGTCGCTGCTGGTCTTCGTCGGCGAAGCGACCCGCGACGCCTTCGATCCGCGCAAGACGTTCAGATGAGCGAAGCCCCTCTCCTCTCCGT